>JBEAMN010000084.1:0-8971 GCA_041165945.1 Actinomycetota bacterium | reverse complement strand
CTCTAATTCGTGGCGAAGTAGATCTGTCTTTTCGCGAAGACGTCGTCTTCGCGCTTCGAGAATTCGCACCCGATTGGTATGTGAAGTGGGGCCGAAGAATGCGAAGTGCACCCCAAAGGCTTCATCCTCAGTTGCATCGAGCGTTTCGGTGAGCTCTTGAAAACGAAGTAGACCCTTCTTTGTAATCTGATACGCAATACGGGTTCGCCGCGATTTGCCGCTCTCGCTCTCAATGACTTCGATTACTCCCCCCTCAGCCATCCTTTTGAGTAAGGGATAGAGGGAGCCAAAGGAGAGCGCTCGGAAGGGGCCCAGGATGGTGAGCGATCGCTTTCGCAATTCATACCCATGAAGTGGCCCGCCGGCGAGAAGCCCAAGGAGGGTGAATTCCAGTGGTTGACTTCGCAGCGCCACAGATACCCCTCTCGAATCGGATACATGATATTTCGATACATCGAACCGATACATCGGCCTGCCATATCTAAGCCGCAACCCACCGTGAGGGCAAGTTGTAAACTCCCTCGGCGCGCCCTGCCCCCAACTGCCCATTTACCCAGGTAGAGGGCCTTACCCTTTTTACTTAGTGAGCCAGCGCACATGGCTTGCCCCGTTCCTCGTTGAGGGCGGAACGGACAAACGGAAGGAATCCCCCACTATGGCTTCACTCTTCACCTGGAAAGTCCACTCTGGCGGCGATGTAGTCGCCCCAGATGAGCGCCTCTCCTGGCCGCGCACCATCGGCATTGGCTTCCAACACATCGCCGCTATGTTCGGCGCCACTTTCTTGGTACCGGTTCTTACCGGATTGCCTCCAGCAACCACCCTCTTCTTCTCCGGAATTGGAACCATCCTCTTCCTCATAATCACCCAGAATCGAGTCCCTAGCTATCTTGGATCCTCTTTTGCATTCTTGGGGCCAATCGCAGCAGCCACAGCTGGTCAGGGTGGCGCTGCAGCTGCTCTTGGTGGTGTGGTGGCAACCGGAATTCTCCTTGTGCTTGTTGGTTTAGTGGTGAAAGCGGTGGGCGCTTCGTGGATCAACTGGATGTTGCCTCCAGCGGTAACCGGAACCATCGTGATGGTGATTGGCTTTAATTTAGCGAGCGTTGCTTACAACAAAGCATGGAGTGGAACCGGCCCCGGTGCAGGTCAACTTCAAGCTCAAGGTCCGCTCCTTGGAATCATCACCCTTCTTGCAATTGGAGTGATCGCGGCGGTCTCGCGCGGATTCCTTGGTCGAATCAGCATCTTCTTAGGAATTGTTATTGGTTATGTCGTTGCGCTAGTTCGTGGCGATGTTGATACCAAACCAATCTCTGATGCGAAGTGGATTGCGCTACCTACTTTCACCACTCCTACCTTCACTATGAGTGCGATTTTGCTCTTCATTCCAGTTGTACTGGTATTGATTGCTGAGAATGTCGGCCACGTAAAGGCCGTAGCTGCAATGACCGGAAAGAACCTTGATGACCAGATGGGCAATGCGCTTATGGGCGATGGCTTGGCAACCACCCTCGCCGGTGCTGGCGGAGGTTCAGGAACCACCACCTACGCCGAAAATATCGGAGTAATGGCGGCGACAAAGGTGTACTCCACTATTGCCTATTACATCGCTGGTGTGGGAGCTATTCTCCTAGCGCTCTGTCCAAAGTTTGGTGCGGTACTCAGCGCTACTCCTGTAGGAGTACTCGGAGGCGCAAGCGTGGCGCTCTTTGGAATGATCGGAATGTTGGGAGCGAAGATTTGGATTGAGTCCAAAGTTGATCTCAGTAACTCAACTAACCTTCTTGTTGCTGGTTCTTCGGTGATTATTGGTATCGCTGATGTCTCATTCAAGATTGGTGATTACACATTTAATGGAATCATCAATGCAACGCTAGTTGCAATCTTGGGCTACCACATTCTTCACGCAATGCGGAAGCGATAACCGTAAGCAATTGCTTGAAAAGGGCGGGGAGAAATCCTCGCCCTTTTTTCATACTTCATAAAATTTTTTGTTAGGCTCCCGAGGTGATCCTAGGAATCCCCATCCCCTCGAAAATCGGTGAATACTTCATCGTGTCGCTAGCAATTATTCTGGCGCCAGGGCCATCTGTGCTCTTCACTATCGCGCGCGCCATTGCCTGGGGTCGAAAAGTCGCCGTGCTCACTGTGCTGGGAAATGCCACAGGATTTTTTGCTATGTCCCTTCTTATAGCAATTGGAATTGGCCCAATCATCCAGAGTTCCGATCTGATATATGCCGGAGTGCAATGGGCTGGCGGTCTCTACCTCATCTATTTGGGAGTAGATGCAATCAGAAAACGGAATGAGCATTCAAACCAAATGTTAGAGGAGGGTTCTTCGGGGGCTCCGAGCGCTATCCGGATAATCCGCGATGGGTTCGTCGTGGGAATCCTTAACCCCAAGGGAATCGTCTTCAATGCGGCAGTCACTCCACAATTCATCGACCGTGGTAGCGGCAACGTGGTGATGCAACTGATTCTTTTAGGCGCGATTTTTGCCCTCTTGGCTTTCTTCTGTGATGGCACCTGGGGTTTGCTCGCCGGTACGGCGCGGAATTGGCTGGCGACCAACCTCTCGCGAATTATTTTCCTACGTATCGTTGGTGGGATAGTGATGATCATTCTTGGCGTACTTATTTTGATTCAAATTTAATGATTTCGAGCTACTCGCTCTCTTCGTCTATCTCTTCACCCTTTTGAAGTAGTTCCTTTGCCCGAGTAGCGTAAATATCAACATATTCCTGACCACTCATCGATTGAATCTCTTTCATAATGGAATCGGTAATTCCGCGTAAGACAAATGGATCGCTCGGGTCACCAGCATCCTTAAAGTTCATTGGCTCACCGAAGTAAACGCCCACTCGCATAATCTTTGGAATTACCTTACCAGTTGGCTGAATCTTCTCTGTGTTGATCATCGCCACTGGAACCACCGTTGCACCAGATTCAATCGCTAACCGTGCGATACCTGTTCGACCTCGGTACAAGCGACCATCCGGAGAGCGGGTGCCTTCTGGATAAATACCAATGCACTCACCCTTTGCAAGTAAATCAATGCCAGTTCGCACCGCTGCTTCACTGGCACGACCACCGGAACGATCGACCGGCACTTGACCCAGGGCGATAAAAGTTAACTTCTTAATCCATCCTTTAAGCCCAGGCTGCGTGAAGTACTCCTGCTTGGCAAGAAAGGTCACCTTCCGCGAAACAACCAAAGGCATAAAGATCGAATCGCTAAAGGAAAGGTGATTCGAGGCGATGATCACTGGCCCTGAGTTAGGTATCGAATCAAGACCGCGCACCTTTGGGCGAAAGAGGAGCAGGAGTATTGGGGTGAGAAAAGATTTAAGCAATCGATAGGGCATCAGCCACGCGCCAAATCTGCAACGCCCACTAGGCCCGCATCATTTCCCATTTGAGCAGTGACAATATTCGGTAGCGAGTGGCCTGAGAACGAAGCGTTACGGGCAAGTGATTCGCGCGCGGGAGCGGCAAGAATCTCTCCGGCCTCAGACACTCCGCCTCCTAAAACAATCAGATCAGGATCCAAGATAACAACCAATGACGCTAAGCCGAAACCAAGCCATTCGCCAGTAAGTTTAAAGGCGGTAGTAGCGATGCGATCTCCCGCTTGTGCTGCTGCGCTCACATGGCGTCCAGTTAAACCTTCGAGCGTGCCATCACCGTATCTCAATAACTCAAAGGCACGTTCTGGAGCTGCTGCTATTGCCTCTTCGACATGGCGCATCAATGCTGGGCCGGCGCAATATTGTTCAAAACAGCCGCGAGCTCCACAGCCACAGAGCGGTCCATTTGCGTTTACTCGCATGTGGCCAAACTCAGCTGCTGTGCCATGAGCACCTCGAAAGAGTTGGCCATCGACAATCAATGCGCCACCCATGCCCGTTCCTAAAATGAAAAAAATCATGTTCCGTGAGTTTCGTCCCGCGCCATAACGGTATTCACCCCAACATGCTGCGTTCGCATCGTTCTCGACAATGATGCGAGAGCCAATGAGCGGCTCCAGTTCTTCTGCGAGATTTACTCCCGTCCAACCAGCAATATTGGTCGCAGCTAACATCCGCTCACGATCGGCCGAGACGAAGCCCGCGGCAGAGAGTCCAATGTTCGAGATTTCTTCCTTCACATCTTTCTGTAATTGATTGACCAACTCTGCTACTAAGTGGGTTAGGGCTTTACCGCCCTCACGAGGCGTCTCGCGTCGCAACCGAGCAATCACTCGTCCCTCGTCATCAACGACGCCACCCAGTAATTTGGTGCCGCCAACATCGATGCCGATTGCCAAAGACATATGTGCGCTTCCCTTGCTCAGTTATTCTTTAATTCTCGAGCTGCGCTTTGAGTTCTTTCAACGTTTGATCGACAACTGCTTTCTCTGCTTTCTGACGCATCATGTCGGGGACAGGCATCGAGAGCGCAACGGTGAGCGAATAACTGACTTCAGTCTCATCGCCGATGCTCTTGAGTTCTTGTTTACCGTCCATCGCGGTGAGTAAATCAGCGCTCTCTAAGGTGAAGGTGAGAGAGGCGGGAAAATTACTCCAGTCGAAGGTCAACGTTGCTTCATCGCGGAGCGCGCCAGAGACAAGGGACATTTCGACCTTAGTTGGCTTGATTGCATCGCCCTCGAGGACCTTGACCGCTTTCATCGAGCTAGACCAGCTTGGATATGTGCCCACTGAGGCAATTGCCTCCGCTACCTGGGATAACGGGGCGTCAATGATGATGGTTGATTTCGTTTCACTCATAGCCCGAAGGCTACCCTTCTCCAGAAGTGGGTGCTTGGGCTAGCCTCTACCCTTCACCAGAAGGAGCGCGCAATGAAAGAGGTTTCTGTACCCGCCCTCGTACCTCCGGCTACCGAGGGAAATCTCACCGACTTACTTATTAATAGAGCCCACTTCGAACCAGAGCGGACCATGCTCTCTCGCCCGGTTGGCGAAGGATGGCAACCTGTCAGCGCTCGCACCCTCGAAGCTGAAGTTCGCGCTGTAGCGAAAGGTTTGATTGCCGCCGGAATAAAGAGCGGCGATCGCGTCGGGTTGCTTTCGCGCACCCGGTACGAGTGGACCATTATGGATTTTGCCATTTGGTTTGCTGGTGGTGTGGTTGTGCCTGTCTATGAAACCTCCTCTGCAGAGCAGATTGAATGGATTTTGCAAGACTCCGGCGCCGTGGGAATGGTGGTGGAGACACCTGCGCATGCTGCGCTCGTGGAATCTGTGCGGACCAAAAATCTCGACAACATATGGATCATCACTGAAGATGCGTTAGCGCATCTATCACAGAGTGGAAGTGGCATCTCTGATGATCAAGTAACGCAGCGACGCAATAGCCTCAAGCCAGAGACGCTTGCAACTCTCATCTACACTTCGGGAACGACCGGTAAACCCAAGGGCGTTCAGTTAACACACGCAAACTTCCTCTCTGAGTGCGGCAACGTCGTCGAAGGTGCATCTGATCTCTTCTTGCGCCCTGGTGGATCCACTCTCCTTTTTCTCCCACTCGCGCACGTCTTCGGACGCATGATCGAAATTGGCGCGATTCGCGCTGGATTACATCTGGCTCATTGCAGCGATCCGGTTGGGCGATTGCTGGGTGATCTCGCAAGTTTCAAACCAAACTTCGTTCTCTCTGTGCCTCGAATCTTCGAAAAAATCTATAACAGCGCAGAGGCAAAGGCTGATGCAGCAGGTAAAGGAAAAATCTTCCGTAAAGCGGCAGCGATTGCGATTGCTTACAGCGAAGGAATGCAAAATGGCCACATCTCTCCAGGTTTGCGAGTCAAACATGCGCTCTTTGACAAGTTGGTCTACAGCAAGATTCGCCACGTCATGGGCGGAAATGTCGATGCTGCAATCTCTGGCGGTGCGCCCCTTGGCGAACGCCTTGGTCACTTCTTCCGTGGCGCTGGAGTACGAGTGCTCGAAGGCTATGGATTAACAGAAACTACCGCTGGAGCAACGCTCAATCTCACCTCTTCGGTAAAGATTGGTTCCGTTGGGCGACCCATTCCGGGAACAACCATCAAGATTGATGATGATGGTGAAGTTCTCATCAAAGGTCCAATTGTGATGAATGGCTACTGGCAGAACGATGCTGCGAACAAGGAGGTCTTCACCTCTGATGGTTATTTCCGTTCCGGTGACCTAGGTCGACTCGATGAGAATGGCTTCCTCTACATCGTCGGTCGAAAGAAGGAATTGATTGTCACCTCTGGTGGCAAGAACGTAGCCCCGGCGGTCCTAGAGGATCGACTTCGCTCGCATCCACTCGTTAGCCAATGCATGGTTGTCGGTGATAACAAGCCATACATCGCAGCGCTTGTCACTATTGACCAAGACGCTGTGAAGGTTTGGGCAGCTGCCAATAATAAAGGTGGCGCTGCAATCGAGGACCTTGCCAAAGACTCTGCTCTCATCGCTGTGATTCAAACAGCTATCGATGAGGCAAATAAGGCTGTGAGCAAGGCAGAATCGATTCGTAAATTCACAATCTTGCCGGTGGATTTCACTATCGCTGGTGGACACCTCACTGCAAAACTCTCTGTGAAACGTCACGTGGTCGCCAAAGAGTTTGCCGTCGAGATTGAGAAGCTCTACGACTGATACGAGCGAGCGGCTAAAAGTCGCTCGCGATCTGCATGACACCGTCTCTCAAGAGATTGCTGCCCTGGGTTATGCCTGTGATGAGGCTATTGCCCTCTCTGCTATGGGTGACGCACGCGAATCCTTGATTGCCATCCGAACACGTATTTCGCTAGTGACTTTAATGCTTCGTGATGAACTAGGTGCGCTTCGAAATAGCGACTTGCCATTTGGCACGCTCCTTGATCATCTCTGCTCCGAACTGCGCTCCTTACACCCGGTTTCGATAAATAACGGGATATCTTCAGAACTTCGAGTTGAGGATCAATTGGAACTCGAGCTTTATCGTGTGGTGCGGGAGATACTTATCAATATCCTCTCGCATTCAGGTGCACGAAGTATCACAATGAAAGAAGATTCAACCAGCACCGAATTGAAAATCACAGTTATCGACGATGGTATTGTCAACGATGCTTTTAATGGCGACGTGAAAAGCGATTATCACTTCGGCATCACAACTATCCACGAAAGAATTGCATCAATCAATGGAACCATCAATTATGAGCGTTCTGGTGATGTGAACTCCTACGAAATCCGGATTCCCCGATGAAAACAGAGGTTTATCGTGAAAATGGACTTCTCATCGTCGAAGACCACCCTGTTGTCCGCCAAGGATTAATGCGAGCGCTTGAAGCGCATGGATTCAATAAGATTTTCGAAGCTGCCAGTTGTGGTGAAGGGCGTGGGCAACTTGCCAAGGTCAATCCCGATGTCCTCATTACCGATCTGCATCTGCCTGACGGTTTAAGTTTTGAGATGATTAGTTGGGCGCGAAAAATCAAGCCCTCTCTGGCAATAGTCATACTTACCGTAGAAAATAGCCCAGAATTTCTCATCTCTGCTGCCGAATCAGGCGCCAATGCGCTGATTCACAAATCGGCTCCTATTACTACGCTGACTTCTGCGATTGATGTCGCAATCAAGGCCCCAAAGAGCTTTACCGCAGAAGGTTTAGCCGATGCAATCAAGCGCGAGCGAGAGAAACCAAAACTCACGCCACGAGAGTTGGAGATTCTGGAGCGGCTCAGCTCCGGGGCAGAACTTGATGCAATCAGTAAATCTCTATTCATCAGTTTGCCTACTGTTAAAACGCACCTTTCAAGTATCTACCGGAAGCTAGAGTGCGATAACCGCACATCTGCAGTTGTTCGCGCGTTATCTCTAGGACTAGTTCAACTCAAGTAGTGCGCGAAAACGTTGGCCGATTACTTGCCAACTCCACTGAGTTTCCATCCAATCCCGCCCTCGTGCGCCCATCTCTTGAGCATGGGTTGGGTTGGAGAGGAGTTGATCGAGGGCTCTAGCCACCTCCTGAACATCGCGGCCATCAACGACAAGTGCACTCCTCCCCTCTTGGACAGCATCACGTGAACCCCCGGAATCTCCGGCAATGACTGGTAATCCAGAGGCGCTTGCCTCTAAGAAAACAATTCCCAATCCCTCGACTTCCAGACCGCCAAATCTCTCTCGAGTGGGAGATGCAAAAATGTCAGCGCTACGGAAGAGGTCAGGTAATTCATCGTATGGAGTACGACCAAGAAAAGTAATGGCAGAGTTCGCTCCTGATTCTTTAGCCAACTTTTCAAGTTTCTTCCGGTAATTTCCCGCCCCTGCTATCACCAAGTGAGCATGAGGATGTTTCTCTCGAATAAGCGCCATCGCCTCGATCAAAACGTCGTGACCTTTCCGTTGCACCAATCGACCCACAGATAAAATCAGCGACTTATTCGCTAAACCGTAACGCTCGAGGATCTGATGCACCTTAGGTCCAGGATGGAACCTATCGATATCCACTCCAGGAGGCAGATGTGTCAACTTCTTCCGATCACTTTGATCTAAGGCGCGACTAATTGCTCTTTCCGTAAACGATCCAAGATAGGTGAGGTGGTCAACGTTTCTCCCAACTGCTCGCAGCATGTGAGAGAAAAGTGGCAATTTCGACCACCAGACTTCATGTCCATGAGTGATGGCAACCATCTTCTGCACGCCACGTTTTCGTAAAGCTGGGGCTAAAAGCCCCAAAGGAACGCTTGCGCCAAAGACAACGCTCTTGATTGAGTGAGCATGAAGGGTTCCCGCTACTCGAGTGAGCAATCCCGGAGTGGGCAGGAGAATTCGTTGTCGATCCCGGACCACTATTACCTCAAGCTCATCAAAGATTTGCCGATCATAATTCTCTTGCAGCTCGATATCGCCTCGAGTAGAGGCATGCACGACCACTGATCCTCTAGGTGATTGCCTGATTAGTCCTTCAATAAATGTTTCGATGCCGCCACTTTGCGGAGGGAAATCATTGGT
>JBEAMN010000083.1:0-15955 GCA_041165945.1 Actinomycetota bacterium | reverse complement strand
ATCTGCATACCCAAGTGGGATTAGTGCGATATATCGATCTTCTGGTAAACGTACAGTTGCACCGTATCCAATGGTTGCTCCCTCAGAAACTCGCTTTACAAGTGCGATATCCGCGCTCAATTCCATTACAGGTTTAACATCAACGCGCTGAGTAGCCATCGCCCCTGGTATGTATCCATAGAGAAGTAGCCCAGCGCGCACCATATCGAAAGCAAAATCAGGAAAATTAATGATTGCGCCTGAATTTGCAAGATGTCTGATACCCGGATTGATGCCTTCGCTCTCTAAATACTCGAGTGCGCTCACGAAGCGTGAATATTGATTGAGGTTCATCGGATGATTAGGTTCATCGGCGCAGGCAAGGTGCGACCACGTTCCCACGAGTTCGATTCGCTCTTCATCGAGTAACTCACCTAGCGCGCTCACAAGCGCAGGGAATTGATCGAGCGCTCCACCTCGGGTCATTCCGGTATCTACCTTGAGATGAACTCGTGGCGTAACGCCTACTGCCTCACTAGCAGAGAGAATCGCAGACAATTGTTCGAGCGATGAAATAGATATATCAATCGTACATTCAAGCGCTCGTCGGAAATCTGCTGTCGGTGGGCATAACCAGGCAAGAGCAGGAGCAGTAATTCCTCCTTCGCGGAGCTTGACCGCTTCATCGATGAAAGCAGTACCTAACCATGTAGCGCCACCGGCGAGCGCCGCGCGTGCGGATGGAATCAAATCGTGTCCATAGGCATCTGCTTTGACTACTGCCATCAACGGCACTCCGGTTGCATTGATGATTGCGGAGGCATTAGCACTTAATTGCTGATAGTCGACTGTGGCAGCGAATATTTGCTCAGCCACGTGGATTCTCAATCACTATCATCGCGACAACTACAGGCCCATCGTGCGAGATTGATAAATGAATCCGACCGCTTCCTGCACGTTGTTTGGCAATTCCCGACAATTTCATCTCAGGTGCACCATTATCGGCGCGAAGAATATTCACATCCTGCCACGCCAACCCTTCTGGAACACCGAGCGCTTTTGCCAAAGCCTCTTTTGCCGCGAACCTTCCGGCAAGGAAGGAGGGGTGTCTTTCTTCGGCGATTGAAAGTTCATATTCAGTAAATAGACGCTCGCGCAAACCAGGGGTACGTTCAAGTGATTCCGCAAATCGCGCAATCTCCACCACATCGACTCCTATTCCTTTAATCATGTGCGCTGCATCTGCCTTCCCCGCTCAAAACGGCTCGAGGAGATCACTCGATCAATCGCAACAATCAATAAAAGAAGAGCCGCGCCGATACTGACTCCACCTACTAAATCTGAGAGCCAGTGGGTATTTCTAAAGAGGGAGATAATCACGACCACAATCGTTGTCATTGCTACTGACCATGTCGCTACCCGCGTTCGGAAGGTGCTAGGTGCGGCGTACTTGACAGCAAGGTAGGCAAAAAGTCCCCAAGTCAAGATGGCATTAGATGCATGACCACTTGGGTATGACATACCCCCGGCATCGAGCAAATCAATCTGAAGTTTTGGCTTCGTCCGCCCGAATTCTAATTTGGCAAGTCCAACTACTAAATTAAGCGCCAATAGCGAAACTATAGATAGGTTGAATGGGCGCCACGTCTTAAATTTTCTTCCTAGATAAATCGAAAGTGTCAACAAACAGAAGGCGGTTAATCCTCGAAGCCCTAGGTGGTCCAAGTTATAGATTACCCAGTCCGCCCAATTGGGAAGTTCCGGTCGTTGCAACTTGGCAATCGTGGCATCGATATCAGTTAAAGGCCCACTATGTAGAACATCAATCGTTATAAGAATGAATATGCTCATCGCTATAGCGGCATTGCGAATATGCCACGAAGTTGAGCGTTTTAATTCTTCCACCGTTATTCGACCGTCACAGACTTGGCAAGATTCCTTGGTTGATCTACATCATATCCTCGAACGACAGCAGATTCATAGGCAAAAAGTTGTAAGGGTAAGACTGCGAGTAATGGCTGAAACAGAGTTGGTGCATCGGGAATTCGTATCGCCCGGGGTGAAGTTATCGACGTATCGTTCTCCGCTGTGATGATGATTGCCCGTGCTCCTCGAGCCTCTATTTCTTGCACGTTGCTCACCATCTTGTCATGCAAAGGACTATTGAGATTCGGCATTATCACCAACACAGGTGTGCCTTCTTCGATGAGCGCAATGGGCCCATGCTTTAATTCTCCAGCCGCAAACCCTTCGGCATGCATATAAGCCAACTCTTTCAACTTAAGGGCTCCTTCGAGCGCTACTGGAAAACCCACGTGACGACCAAGGAAGAGTATCGACTGTGCATTTTTGAATTCGAGGGCAAGTTCCTTCAACCGCTCCGAAGTTTCAAGATACCGCTCGATTTTCTCTGGCAACTCGCCTAACTCTTCGAGAATATCTCGAACTTCATCAATAAATTTAATTCCTCTTACCTCTGCGATGTAAAGACCTACCAGGTATGCGGCAACAATCTGGGTGAGAAAAGCTTTCGTGGAGGCAACAGCAATCTCAGGACCTGCTTGGGTATAGATGACGCCATCAGATTCTCGGGGTATCGAAGCTCCATAGGTATTGCAGATTGAAATGACTTTTGCTCGTTGATCCTTGGCATGTCGAAGAGCCATCAACGTATCCATCGTTTCACCTGATTGAGAAATGGCAATTACCAGCGTGTTCCGTGTGATTATCGGATCGCGGTATCGAAATTCCGATGCTAATTCCACTTCGACCGGTAGTCGAGACCAATGTTCGATTCCATATTTAGCAATCATTCCCGCGTGATACGCAGAACCACACCCAATGATTATGACCTTGTCTATATCTCGGATCTCATCGTCACTCAATCTCACTTCATTCAATGTCAAATGCCCATTTTCATCCATCCGACCCAATAAACAATCAGCTAAAGCCTTTGGTTGTTCCATAATCTCTTTCGCCATGAAATGGGGAAAGCCATTCTTCTCTGCCGCACTTGCATCCCACGTAACCTGGAATTCACGCGGAGATTGGGTAACGCCGTTGAAATCAGAGATTGAGCAGGATTCTGCTGTCAGAGTGACAACTTGATTCTGTCCAATTTCGAGAGCGCGTTTAGTGAAAGAGATAAATGCCGATACATCCGATGCAAGGAAGTTCTCTCCCGTACCCAATCCAACAACCAAAGGTGAATTTCGACGCGCGCCTACGAGAACGCCCGGCGAATCTATTGCTATCGCCACGAGTGAAAAATTGCCCCGTAATCTCTGACAGACGAGCTCCATCGAAGTTGTGAGATCTGAACTCTTCGAATATTCACGACCCAAGAGATGCGCTACCACCTCTGAATCGGTATCAGAGGAGAAATAATGTCCGAATCGCTCCAACTCATCTTTTAATTCTTGATAGTTTTCAATGATTCCGTTGTGAATGATGGCAACTTTCTCATCGGGGTCCATATGTGGATGGGCATTGCGGTCGACCGGCGATCCATGTGTTGCCCACCTGGTATGACCGATTCCAAGATTTCCCTTGGGCAATGGCTTCTTATCTAGCGCCTCAACTAAGACCGCCAATTTCCCTGCTCTTTTAGTCGTCGTTATTTTTCCCTCGGCGAGAATCGAAAGCCCCGCTGAGTCGTAACCTCGATATTCAAGTCGGGCCAAGCCTGATAGGAGCGCTGGTGTTGCATCGGAATTACCGATGTACCCAACGATTCCGCACATTTACTTCACCCCTTTTATGTGATTGGTGCTATTGACCGTAGCGCGAACGAATTAAGGCGACTAGCGAGGTTACAACTTTCTCTGCCTGCGCAACAGTCTCAGCTTCAGCCATCACTCGAACTAATTGCTCCGTGCCCGAAGCTCGCACAAGAAGGCGTCCGCTTCCTCCCAGCTCCCGCTCAGAATCGCTTAGCGCTTCGGTAATTACTGGATCGATCATTACCGATTCCTTATTACTTACTGGGACATTAACCAAGATTTGCGGGAAACTTTCGAAAACTTGGGAAATCTCTCCGGGATTGACCTCGCCCTTTGCAATCAGTGCAAGGAGAGTGAGCGCCGTTAAAATCCCATCCCCAGTCGTTGCTTGCTCTCGGATGATGATATGCCCTGATTGTTCACCTCCAAGAGATAGCCCTAATTCATTGAGTCGCTCGAGTACATATCGGTCACCTACTGCAGTGACTTCAACAGCAATCCCTGCGCCTGACATCGCCTTGTGAAATCCAAGATTGCTCATGACTGTTGTGACTACTGTCGACTTCTTTAGTCGATGTGAATTAGACATTGCGAGTGCAAGAGTCGCGAGAACATGATCACCATCGATAATTCCACCATTATGATCAACAAACAACGCACGGTCTGCATCACCATCATGAGCTATTCCGATATCCGCATCACTTGTGCGTACCAATTCCTGGAGCGCCTCCAGATGAGTTGAACCAACTCCTGCGTTGATATTGGCTCCATCTGGCTTTACACCAATTGCGTGTACCGATGCGCCAAGTTTCTCAAGCACTTGTGGCGCAATAACTGATGCTGCTCCATGTGCACAATCGAGTGCGACTATGAGACCCTCTAAGCGGACATCTATCGCCCCAATCAAATGTTTGGCATAACGATCAAGTGCCGTCGAATCTTCGGTCACCTCTCCGGATGGCATGTTAGGAACTTCGATTCCTGAATTAACCCAAGTTTCGATCTGCGTTTCCCATGAATCAGAAATCTTCATTCCATTATCTCCGAAGATTTTGATGCCGTTATCGGAGGCAGGATTGTGCGAAGCGGTAATCATTACCGCCAGCGCTACCCCTGGCTCAAGTGCAAGATATGCCAGACCGGGAGTGGGAATAATGCCGATACGAACTACGGTGTGACCAGACTTGATAAATCCCGCAGTCAGCGCTCCTTCGAGAGCAACCCCAGATGCCCTGGTATCGCGACCGATGATTATTCTTGAACGTTCTGGGATTAATTGACCCGCGGCAAATGCAACGCGCTCTGCTAGTCGTTCAGTAAGAAATTCCCCATAGCGGCCACGTATTCCATCGGTACCAAATAGCGCCACGCCCGCCATCGTATCGCGCGGGCTCTGCAATGTTTTGGAGATTAACGCTTGCTGTACTGCGAACGCTTGCGAGCCTTCTTTAGGCCGTATTTCTTCCGTTCGATGACGCGTGCATCACGAGTTAAGAAGCCAGCTTTTTTAAGCGCTGGACGATGGGCATCAGCGTCAATCGCGTTGAGCGCTCGCGCAACACCAAGACGAAGAGCGCCGGCCTGACCGGATACTCCACCACCATTGATTAATGCGATGACGTCATAATTTCCATCGACGCCTACTGTGCGAAATGGCTCAGAGACGAGTTGCTGGTGAACTTTGTTAGGGAAATACACATCGAGTGATCGACCATTAAGGCTCCACTTGCCGGTTCCAGGAACCAAACGTACGCGTGCAATTGCCTCTTTACGACGACCTACTCCTGCACCTGGTGCAGTAATTGCCGAACGATTAGTTGCAGGCGCTGGTGTGCTTGAAGAGTAACTAGTAGGAGTTTCGAAATCATCATCAAGATCTACATCGACATGTGAAAAGTCAGACATTGCACGCACCTATCAGGAAATTTGGGAGACTTGGTTGATGGAATAAGGGATTGGATTTTGCGCCGCATGTGGATGTTCTGCCCCGGCGTATACCTTCAACTTGGTGATCTGCGAACGACCAAGAGAATTCTTAGGGAGCATTCCACGAATTGCCTTCTCGACCGCACGCGTCGGATGAGTTGCCATCATGTCTGCATATGTAGTTGCAGTCAGACCACCTGGATAACCAGAGTGACGGAACGCAATCTTGTTCGCATTCTTGGAACCGGTAAGCGCAATCTCGCCTGCATTAATGACAATGACGAAATCACCCGTGTCCATGTGGGGAGCAAATGTTGGCTTGTGCTTGCCGCGCAATAGCGCTGCGGCATGGGTAGCAAGACGACCCAAAACAACATCCTTGGCATCGATGATGTGCCAAGCGCGGGTTATCTCTGACGCCTTTGGGCTCGCAGTGCGCACGCCAACCTCACTTACTTCCTGTTTACGGTATCTGCTTCGGACTTTATCTGGTTTTCGCTGGGCCACCAGAGGCAGCGCCAGGCAAGAGGTAGAGGGTACCGGCCAGGGGCGGAGCTGGTCAAAATCAGCTCAAAATCCTCAGTTCTTGCTCGGCTAGCTCCCCCGGATCACGCGTGAAGTCACTCTTCTGGCTCGCTCGCCATACTCACTGGCCTGGGGGTACTCCACCGCCATCAAGGTAAGACCTTGCGCTGGAGCGATATGGCTATGTCGCACCTTCGACTCCAAGATCGCTCGGGGCTCAGTGGCGGGCCAGCGACCATCGCCGACCATCATCATCGCCCCCACTAATGAGCGGACCATGTTGTGACAGAAGGCATCGGCAGAAATCTTTGCGATAAGTAGTCCATCGCTCTTTCGACTCCATGAAAAATCCTCCAGGCAACGAATTGTGGTCGTACCTTCACGTGGCCTGCAGTAAGCGGCGAAGTCATGCTCACCCAATAGAGCTGCGCTTGCGTGATTCATCAAGGTCTCATCCAAAGGTCGGTGATAAGAGGTTGTTGCTACCCGTTCGAGTGGATTGAGAGTGCGAGCATTGTCGAGGAGTTGATAACGGTAATGGCGACGAAGCGCGCTATATCGAGCATGAAAATCACCTGGTACATCACAAATGGCAGTAAATCTGATTTCTGAGGTAAGCAGACGATTAGCGATATACAGGAGAGATTGCAAATTCCAATTCTTCCGGAGTTGCTGCGGGAGATCGAAGTGAAAAACTTGGCCTAAGGCATGCACTCCAGCATCAGTGCGTCCGGCGACGGTCGTCGATACTTCAGAATTAAGTACGCGTGAGAGCACATCCTCGATAACTCCTTGAACGCTTCTTCGATCAGGTTGTATCGACCATCCAGAAAAAGAGGTTCCGTCATACTGGCAATCCACCCGAATACGCGAGAACCCGTCCACTGTTTCGAGGACGGGTTCAGACACGTTAACTACTTAGTTGTTGAATGGATTTGCGAGATTATTTCGCACTCTTCTTTGCCGCAGCCTTCTTTGCTGGAGCCTTCTTTGCCGCAGCCTTCTTGGCAGGAGCTTTTGTTGCTGCTTTCTTGGCTGTCTTCTTTACAGGTGCAGACTCTTCAACGCCTTCTGCTGCAACTTCCGCATCTGCCTTTTTCGCACTCTTCTTCACTGGGGCGCTTGAGGCGCGGCTAGCAATTCGATCTGCGATCTTGCCACGAGCGGCAATTCGATCTGCAACACGTGCGGCAGCGGCTTTCTTCGAACTTTCAGCCTTAGCAGCACGCTTAGCAATCGCTTCAGCTTGCGAAAGAACCTTCTTCTTATCGGGAGTTCCTTCAGCCAAAATTTCAATGATTGCCATATCAGCAGCATCACCTTTGCGAATGCCAATCTTGGTGATTCTGGTGTAGCCACCATTTCGCTGGGCAAAGCGTGGACCAATCTCAGTGAAGAGGGTGTGGACTGCGCCTTTTTCGGTGATGACCTTCATGACTCGACGACGAGCAGGGAGATCCCCTTTCTTGCCAGCAGTGATCAACTTCTCGACATAAGGGCGAAGACGCTTGGCACGCACGAGAGTTGTCTCGACCTTGCCATGCTTAATTAATTGAGTAGCGAGAGTTCCCAAAAGTAGGCGCTCGTGCGCTGGGCCACTTCCTAGACGTGGGCCCTTACTTGGCTTTGGCATCTATCTACTCTCTTTCTCTCTCTTCTTCACTTGCGCCACCTTCAACTACTGGTTCAGCCGCATAGAACTCATCGTCACCGAAGTCATCACCATTGTCGTGATATCCAGGAGAGAGAGTTGGGTCGAATCCAATTGGGCTGTCCTTTAGTTGAAGTCCCATGGAGACGAGTTTTGCCTTTACTTCATCGATGGACTTCGAACCAAAGTTGCGGATGTCGAGGAGGTCGGCCTCGCTTCGTCCTACTAATTCACCAACTGTGTGAATGCCTTCGCGCTTCAAGCAGTTGTATGAGCGAACGGTGAGATCGAGATCCTCGATTGGCAATGCAAGATCCGCGGCGAGCGCAGCATCAGTCAAAGAAGGTCCGATTTCAATTCCTTCAGCATCGACATTGAGTTCACGAGCAAGGCCAAAGAGCTCTACGAGAGTCTTACCAGCGGATGCGATTGCATCACGGGGACTCATTGAGCGCTTGGTCTCGACATCAAGGACTAAGCGATCAAAGTCAGTGCGCTGTTCGACACGAGTAGCTTCAACTTTGTACGTAACTTTGAGCACTGGTGAATAAATCGAGTCGATAGGAATTCGACCGATCTCTTGTCCGGCTTGCTTGTTTTGAATCGCAGTGACGTAGCCACGACCACGTTCTACAGTTAATTCCATTTGAACATTTGCCTTCGCATTGAGAGTTGCGATGTGTAGCTCAGGGTTATGTACCTCTACACCCGCTGGAACTACTACATCAGCACCAGTGATGGTGCCCTCTCCACTTTTACGGATATAGAGCGCAACTGGCTCGTCGTTATCCGATGAAAGGACGAGGTTCTTGAGGTTAAGGACAATCTCAGTCAGATCTTCCTTGACCCCTTCGAGGGTCGTGAACTCATGAAGAGCTCCTTCGACGCGCGCGCTGGTGACAGCGGCGCCAGGAATCGAGGAGAGCAAGGTCCGGCGAAGGGAGTTACCCAACGTGTATCCAAAACCTGGCTCCAACGGTTCGATGATGAAACGGGAACGGTACTCACTTACTACTTCTTCGGTAAGGATGGGGCGCTGCGCGATTAGCACTAAAGATCCTCCGTAACTCGTGGAGATCCGCTATTTGATCTCCGCTTACTTACTTCCCGCACCGCCAGGCCTGACGGCACGGGTCTTGCTGTACTGCTAACTACTGCTAACTACTGCTAACTACTGCTAACTACTTGGAATAGAACTCAACGATGAGCTGCTCTTGTACTTGCGTATCAATCACAGATCGCTCAGGGAGTGAATGGACCAAGATTCGCATCTTGGAGCCAACGACTTCGAGCCATGCCGGAACTGGACGCTCGCCAAGTTCGGCACTGGCAACGATGAATGGTGTGAGGTCATGTGATGATGGACGGAGATCGATAACCGATGAAGGAGATACGCGATAAGAAGGAATGTTTACCTTCTGACCATTGACGAGGAAGTGGCCGTGGCGCACTAACTGCCGGGCCATATCGCGGCTCTTTGCAAAGCCTGCACGGTAGACGATGTTGTCCAAGCGTGACTCGAGAATGCGAAGCAAGTTCTCACCAGTACGACCAGCAAGGCGATTAGCCTCTTGGTAGTAACCGCGGAACTGCTTTTCGAGTACGCCGTAGATTCGTGCGCACTTCTGCTTCTCACGCATCTGGAGCGAGTACTCACTCTCCTTTGTACGACCACGACCATGCTCACCTGGTGGGTATGGACGAGATTCGATTGGACACTTTGGTCCATCGCACTTTGAGCCCTTAAGGAAGAGCTTTACTTTCTCGCGACGGCAACGCTTGCAATCTGCTCCGGTATAACGAGCCATAGTTCTTCTCCCCTTTCCTTAGACTCGACGACGCTTTGGTGGACGGCAACCATTATGTGGCGCTGGGGTTACATCAGAGATGGAACCAACTTCTAGGCCAGCAGCCTGCAGGGAACGAATCGCAGTCTCGCGACCTGATCCAGGACCCTTAACGAAAACATCAACTTTGCGAACGCCATGCTCTTGAGCGCGACGCGCGGCAGCCTCGGCAGCAAGCTGGGCAGCAAATGGCGTGGATTTACGTGAACCCTTGTAGCCAACTTGGCCAGATGAAGACCAGGCGATAACGGCACCGGTTGGATCAGTGATGGAGACGATGGTGTTGTTGAAGGTGCTCTTGATATGAGCTTGTCCAACAGCAACATTCTTCTTCTCTTTCTTACGAATCTTTGCTGCAGGCTTTCCTTTTCCGGAAGCAGCAGCCGCTGGTTTAGTTGCCATTACTTAGTCACCTTCTTCTTACCTGCGATAGCAACGCGTGGACCCTTACGAGTACGAGCGTTGGTGTGGGTCCGTTGTCCACGCACAGGCAATCCCTTGCGGTGACGAATTCCTTGGTAGCACTGAATCTCAACCTTGCGGCGAATATCAGATGCGATTTCGCGACGAAGGTCGCCTTCGATCTTGAACTTGCTTTCGATGTACTCGCGGAGCTTGATGAGGTCGCTCTCTTCGAGATCTTTCACGCGAGTATTCGGATTGATTCCGGTTGCGGTGAGCGTCTCAAGTGAACGAGTGCGCCCCACTCCGAATATATATGTGAGTGCGATCTCAACGCGCTTTTCGCGCGGAAGATCCACACCAACTAAACGTGCCATTGTTGGCCTTTCGATATTCCAGAGGTCCTCCGCAGTGAATTCCTCGGCCTCTGGACCAAGGGCCTGGATCGAAATCCAGTTTCACCACGAGTATGTATGTAGTTTTAGCCCTGACTAACCTTGACTAGCCCTGACGTTGCTTGTGACGGAGATTTTCACAGATCACCATAACGCGACCGTTACGACGAATGACTTTGCACTTGTCGCAAATCTTCTTCACGCTTGGTTTGACCTTCATCTCTCTCCTATTACTCGTTTACTCGTTTACTCGTTTACTTGTACCGATAAACAATTCGACCTCGGGTGAGGTCATATGGACTTAACTCCACAATCACACGATCTTCAGGAAGGATGCGAATGTAGTTCTGTCGCATCTTTCCGCTGATGTGCGCGAGGACTTTATGCCCGTTCGTGAGTTCAACTCGAAACATTGCGTTTGGCAGAGCTTCAGCCACAGTGCCTTCGATTTCGATGGCACCATCTTTTTTAGACAAGCCCTACCTACTCCCATATATCTCGTGCGTACCCAAGACCGGCAAGTCTAAGCCAGAATGTCGGATTTCATGAAATCGGGTCTGCTAGAGCCCTACAAAATAGCGGGTATTACCCCAAATGGCGATAGACCTGCAATTCCAGAGTCCAGGGCGGTCAAGACCGAGATCTCCCCCGACGGGAGTAGGGCGAAGGTGTGCTCAGTGTGGGCAGCGCGTGAGCCATCGACCGTGGAGACAGTCCAGTCATCGCTCTCCACCCGAACTTTCTCCGAGCCGCGCATGATCATCGGCTCCACTGCGAGAGCCATTCCTGCGACAAGTTTTGGACCGCGTCCTGCTGAACCGTAATTAAGCAAATGTGGTTCTTGATGCATTGCGGTACCAATTCCATGTCCACCGTACTCACGAACAATTCCGTAAGCGCCACGAGAAGTAATCGCCTTTTCGATGGCGCTACTTAAATCTGTGAGGCGACCACCGACTTTTGCTGCTGCAATCCCTGCCCACATCGAATATTCACAATCATCAATCATCTTTTGATCTTCTGGCGAAATTTCACCAACGGCGAGTGAGATTGCGCTGTCGCCATGCCAACCATCAACAATCGCACCACAATCGATCGAAATGACATCTCCCTCATGCAATACCAACTCGCCAGGTATTCCGTGGACCACTTGGCTATTAACTGATGTACAAATCGTCGCAGGATAACCGTGATAACCAAGAAACGAAGGGGTGCCGCCATTCTTCGTGATGAAGTTGTGGGCGATGAGATCAAGGTCTTTCGTCATCAAGCCAGGTCGAATTACTTCACGCAATCGCTCAAGTGTCTGACCTACAAGAACACCTGCTTTACGCATCTTTTTAATTTCATCGATAGTTTTGATTTCAATAGGCATAGTTATCCCTGAGCTAGCGGGTAAGCGCAGCGATTGCTCGTTGCGTAACTTCTGCTACTGCACCGAGGCCATTGATGGAACGTAAGATTCCAGCATTGTGATAGTAAGAGATAATAGGAGCCGTCTGCTCCGCATAAACCTTGAGACGATGTCGAATTACCTCTTCGCTATCGTCAGAGCGACCGCGCGCTAATAGGCGGGTAACAATCTCATCTTCATCTGCCTGCATTTCAAGAACCACATCAAGCGGAGTATTTATCTCGCGCAAAATCTCATCTAGAGCAGCTGCCTGACCGGTGGTCCGTGGGTAACCATCGAGCAGGAAGCCTGTTGCGACATCACCTTGTTGCAGGCGATCCTTTACCATCGCCGTCGTTAGCGAATCTGGCACAAGGTCGCCTTTATCCATGTACCCCTTCGCTTCTAATCCAAGTGGTGTACCTGCCGAGAGGTTGGCGCGAAAGATATCTCCGGTAGAGATGTGCGGAATAGCAAAGTGTGCAGAGATGAACTCCGCTTGTGTTCCCTTACCTGCTCCCGGCGGACCGACGAGTACTAGACGCATTAGCGCAAGAAGCCTTCGTATGACCTCTGTTGTAATTGGCTCTCGATCTGCTTTGCGGTATCAAGACCAACTCCCACAACGATCAAAATTGCGGTACCACCAAATGGGAAGTTCTGAGTCGCACCGAAGAGCACAAGAGCGATAATCGGAATGATCGAAACCAAGCCGAGATAGAGCGAACCTGGGGCGGTTATTCGCGAGAGTACGTACTGCAAGTACTCGGCAGTCGGACGTCCAGCGCGAATACCTGGGATGAAGCCACCATACTTCTTCATATTGTCTGCAACCTCTTCTGGATTGAAGGTGATGGAGACATAGAAATAGGTGAAGAAGATGATCATCAAGAAGTATGACGCGATATAGATTGGATGATCGCCAGTAACAAAATTACTCTGAATCCAGACCACCCATGCAGCCTTGCTATTGGTGAGGTTTGCTACAAGAGATGGAATGTAGAGCAAGGATGAGGCGAAGATGACAGGGATAACGCCAGCCTGGTTGACCTTGATTGGAATATAGGTACTCGCACCACCGTAAGAACGGCTACCCACCTGTCGCTTTGCATATTGGACAGGAATTCGACGTTGCGCCTGTTCTACGAAGACAACTGCAGCAACAATCAATAATCCCAGCGCCAAAACCACGAGGAAGGTGAACAGACCCTTGGAGAGACGAATGCTCCACAACTGACCTGGGAATGTTGCAGCAATCGAGGTGAAGATGAGGATGGACATTCCATTACCGACACCGCGATCGGTGATCAATTCACCAAGCCACATAACAACTGATGTTCCAGCGGTCATAACTACAACCATGGTGATGATGCGCGACCAGGAAGTGTCAGGAATGATCGCCTCGTTACATCCGCTGAAAAGTCGCCCTGGGGTCCGGGCAACAGCAACGAGCCCTGATGATTGTAAGATTGCAAGGCCAATGGTGAGGTAACGGGTGTACTGAGTCAGTTTTGCCGTTCCTGATTGTCCCTCTTTCTTCAGCGCTTCAAAGCGAGGAATCACAACGGTAAGAAGCTGGACGATAATCGATGCGGTGATGTAAGGCATGATGCCAAGTGCGAAAACGCTCAATTGAAGAAGCGCTCCACCGCTAAAGAGGTTAATCAGCCCAAAGAGTCCGCCAGATTCGACAGCAGCAAGGCATTTCTGCACATTCTCATAGGAAACCCCTGGAGTAGGAATGACAGAGCCAAAACGGAAGAGCGCCATAATCGAGAGGGTGAAGAAAATTTTGCGTCGAAGATCTGGCGTCTTAAACGCCTTTCCGAATGCTGCAAGCATCTCTACTCCTCTCGAAAGCTCTCGTAATTACGATTAATTAGAGAGCGTTGATCTTTCCGCCAGCGGCAGCAATCTTCTCTTGCGCGCTCGATGAGAACGCATGAGCAGTTACCGTTAGCGCTACTGAAATCTCGCCATTCCCAAGAATCTTGATGGGCAATCCCTTGCGAGCAGCACCAGCAGCGACAATCTCATTAACGCCAACTGAGCCGCCTTTTGGAAAGAGCGCATTGAGCGTTGCTACGTTCACTGCTTGGTATTCAACTCGCTCAGGATTCTTAAATCCTCGGAGCTTAGGTAGTCGCATATGCAGCGGCATCTGACCACCCTCGAAACCTGCGCGAACAGTATTTCGAGCATGAGTTCCTTTGCCGCCACGACCTGAAGTTTTACCTTTCGAGGCTTCACCGCGACCCTTACGAGTCTTTGCCTTCTTAGCACCTGGTGCTGGGCGAAGATGATGCATCTTTAGCGTCATTATTACTCGACCTCCTCAACGCGAATGAGATGGCGCACTGCATGCACCATGCCACGAATCTCTGGACGATCTTCTTTGACAACGACATCACCAATTCGCTTCAACCCGAGCGAACGGAGTGTTTCGCGTTGCTCTGGACGTCCGCCAACCTTGGAACGAAGTTGAGTTACCTTAAGTCGACCCATTACGCACCTACCGATGTATGTGAGTGTGCGCCAGCAGGAGTTGCATTCATCGCACGACGAAGCGCGGCAGGTGCAACCTTCTCAAGTGGAAGACCGCGACGAGCAGCGATTGCGGATGGATGCTCAAGTTGCTTAAGCGCTGCAACTGTTGCGTGAACCATATTGATGGCATTGCTTGAGCCAAGTGACTTACTCAAGACATCGTGGATTCCAGCGCACTCAAGTACGGCACGGACTGGTCCGCCTGCGATAACTCCAGTTCCTGGGCTTGCTGGGCGAAGTAGGACGACGCCAGCTGCAGCCTCACCTTGAACTGGGTGTGGAATTGTTGCTTGAATCATTGACACTTTGAAGAAGCTCTTCTTCGCCTCTTCGACAGCTTTTGCGATTGCAGCAGGAACTTCCTTCGCCTTGCCGTAACCGACGCCAACTGTTCCCTTGCCATCGCCAACGACTACAAGAGCGGTAAAGGAGAATCGACGTCCACCCTTTACTACTTTGGATACGCGATTGATGAAGACCACGCGCTCCATATATTGGCTCTTCTCAGCGCCATCGCGGCCACCTTCGCGGCCACCACGATCACGGCCACCGCGTTCGCGAGCGCCCTTCTCGTTCCGATCAGTAACTTTTTCAGCGGCCATTAGAAGTCCAATCCATTCTCGCGTGCACCCTCGGCGAGAGCGGCAACTCGACCATGAAACTTATTGCCAGAACGATCAAAGACCACGCTGGTGATGCCAGCGCTCTTTGCTCGTTGCGCAACGAGTGCGCCAACTGCTCGAGCCTTGCGGGTCTTGTCGTCATTCTGGTTACGGATATCTGCTTCCATTGTCGATGCAGATGCCAAAGTCTTGCTCGCAGAATCATCGACAATCTGAGCGACGATATGGCGAGCAGAACGGGTGACGACTAGTCTAGGACGCGCAGCTGTTCCGACAACTTTCTTGCGGACTCGGAAATGGCGGCGCTTACGTGCAACCTGTGCAGATCCTTTACGGACTCTGACGCTTACTTGTTGCGACATTATTTCTTACCTGCCTTTCCTTGCTTGCGGCGTACCTTCTCATCGGCATAGCGAACGCCTTTACCTTTATATGGCTCAGGCTTACGGATCTTGCGAATATTCGCAGCGACCTCACCGACGAGTTGCTTATCAATACCTTGGACCGAGAAGTTGGTCTGGCTCTCGACTGCGAACGAGATTCCCTCTGGTGCAGGTACAAGAACTGGATGGCTGAAGCCAAGGGCGAACTCAAGATCTTTACCCTTTGCAGCGACGCGGTATCCAACACCAACTAATTCCAATTTCTTCTCATAACCCTTGGTTACTCCTTCGATCATGTTCGCAACTAAAGTGCGAGAAAGACCATGGAGGGCACGGCTATTTCGCTCATCATCCGGGCGCGTGAGAACAAGAGTGCTCTCACCCTCTCTGGCGATGGTGATAGGCGCAGCGACGGTGAGTGAAAGTGTTCCCTTTGGACCCTTAACAGAGACTTCCTGTCCATTGAGGGTGACTTCGACTCCCTTAGGAAGTTCGATTGGTTTCTTACCGATACGTGACATGTCAGATCACCATACGTAGGCGAGAACTTCTCCGCCTACTC
>JBEAMN010000082.1:0-5255 GCA_041165945.1 Actinomycetota bacterium | reverse complement strand
TGCATCGTCACCTTGGGATTAAATCTTTTGAGCCAAGGAATCGATCCGATGATCGATTTCTCAAATATTTCTGAGATTAGACGAACTGTTGAATATGCCAATCAACTTCGCGTTCCAGAGCGTCATCCCTATGGCGGCGATCTAGTGTTCACCGCCTTCTCTGGCTCACATCAAGATGCGATTAAGAAAGGCTTCGAACATCTAGATCGCGATGCCAAGGCTGCAGGCAAGAGCATCGATCAGATGGTCTGGGCAGTTCCCTACCTACCAATTGATCCGAAGGATATTGGCCGTAGTTATGAAGCGGTTATCCGAGTCAATAGCCAATCAGGCAAGGGTGGCGTTGCATACATCATGAAGAATGAGCACTCTCTTGATCTGCCACGTCGACTTCAGATCGAATTTAGCCAAGTCATTCAATCCAAGACCGATGAGCAGGGCGGTGAAGTCACTGCCGATGAGATGTGGCATGTATTTGAGGATGAGTATCTACCAACTGAAGGTGCTCGTGAGGTTCAGTGGGGTCGCTTTAGATTGCGCGGACTGTCAACCAGTTCAACTCTTGGCGAGGATGTAAAACTTGTAGCTACCATTACTGATCGTGGTAAAGAATTCTCTCTGGAAGGTAGTGGCAATGGTCCGATTGCTGCCTTCTGTGCGGCGATGAAGAGCCATGGTGTGAGCGTCGAAGTTCTGGATTACTACGAGCATGCTTTATCTGCAGGTGGGGATGCCAGCGCCGCCGCTTACCTTGAGTGCTCGATAAATGGGGAGATTTTCTGGGGGGTAGGTATCGACCCGAACACCACCACCGCCTCGCTTAAGGCAGTCGTTTCTGCGATTAATCGCGCTATTCGATAGCGCCTTGAGTTAGCGTAGTCGCGTGGGTCTCTATCGCGATGAAGCAGTGGTAATTCGAACCTCCCGCCTTGGTGAGGCCGATCGGATCATCACGCTTCTTACTCGAGATCATGGGCGAATTCGCGCTGTCGCTAAAGGTGTTCGTCGGACCAAATCAAAGTTCGGTGCGCGACTAGAACCGGCAAGCACGATTGACGTCCAGTTACATACCGGAAAGACTTTCGACATCATCACGGAGGCAGTCTCCAAGGAGAACTTTGGTGATGAACTTTCGGCGGATTATCAGAAGTGGACGATTGCCTCGGCGATTCTCGAGACGGCAGAGCGATTTACGCTGAATGAACAAGAGCCTTCCAAGCAACAATATCTATTAGTGGTTGGCGCGCTACGTAGCCTTGCGCGAGATGAGCATGCTCCTTCACTCATTCTCGATGCCTTCTTACTCCGCTCATTGGCAGTTGGCGGATATGCGCCAGCGCTTGAAAATTGTTTCCGGTGCGAGAAACCAGGGCCACATCGTTTCTTCTCATTGGCTGGCGGCGGGAGCGTCTGCGTCGATTGTCGCCCCTCGGGCTCGGCTACCGTTTCTGCCGATGCACTCTCGCTTATGGGCGCCCTTCTTGCGGGTGTGTGGAGCCAAGCGGATGATTCCGAATTAAAAATTCAGCGTGAGGCAAGTGGCGTAGTCGCCGCCTATTTACAATTTCATCTTGAGCGATCGCTGCGGAGCCTGCCGTTAGTGGAGCGAGTATGAGTTCCGATGAGTAACTCTGCGATGCCTCAAATCCCTAAGGATCTCATTCCGCGCCATGTTGCAGTAGTGATGGATGGTAATGGTCGGTGGGCCAAGGCGCGCGGGCTACCACGGACTGCAGGGCATGAAGCAGGTGAAGCCGCGCTCTTTGATGTCGTTGAGGGTGCTATTGAGATTGGCGTCAAGGAATTGAGCGCATTCGCATTTTCAACGGAGAATTGGAAGCGCTCACCAGAAGAAGTGAAGTTCTTGATGGGCTTTAATCGCGATGTGATTCGACGAAGGCTCGACCAGATGAATGCGATGGGCGTTCGAGTTCGGTGGGCTGGTCGCACTGGAAGGTTATGGTCGAGTGTCATCTCTGAGCTCGAACGGGCTGAGGAACTTACCGCTAAAAATAAAGTTCTCACTCTCAATATGTGCGTTAACTACGGGGGTAGATCGGAGATTGTTGATGCAGCGCTGGAACTTGCAACAGATGTAAAGAAAAAGAGGATTAATCCTGAGAAAATCTCTGAGAAGAAGTTCGCTCAATATCTGAATATCCCATCCGATGTTGATCTCTTCTTACGTTCTTCCGGTGAAGAACGAATTAGCAATTTCTTGCTCTGGCAATCAGCGTATGCAGAGTTAGTCTTTATGGATGTGCTCTGGCCCGATGTCAGGCGAGACACGCTATGGAAGGCAATAGAGATTTACGCAGCGCGCAACAGAAGATTTGGTAAGGCTTAAGTTTCTAGCACTTACTGCACAAACCAAAGAGCTCGACAGTGTGGCCGACTTCGCGAAATCGATGCTCCTGAGCCACTGCCTCGGCCCACTTCTCCACCGAACTTCCCTCAATCTCGACTGTACTCCCACAAGAACGGCAAACTAAGTGATGGTGGTGGGCTTCGCCACAGAGACGATAGAGCGCCTCGCCATCTTCGCGACGAAGTACATCGACAATTTTGTCATCCAACAGCGATTGCAGCGCCCGATAGACAGTGGTTAAGCCGATTCCGTCGCCATCTCTGCGGAGCATTTGGTACAACTCTTGCGCGCTGGCAAACCCGCCGACCCGCTCCAATGTGGAAATGAGCTTTATTTGAGATTTATTCATGGTCCTCGTGATCATCATCCTCGTGATGCTCTCCTTCATGAGGGATGGACTTAGAAGTTTCATCGTGGTGATCTTCATCGCCATGAGCATGAGTGCTGTGTAACAGTGAAACCATTGCCCACATAGCAATCACACCAATTGCCGTGGCAACTAGGGTCAAGCGAGAAGAGTGTTTTGCATGGGCTTCGGGGAGGATATGGCTAGTTGCTAGATAGATGATGATTCCGGCAAATGCCGCGAGATAAAGCGCTATGAAATTCTCACTTAGAGAGATAGTCGAACCTAAAGTTGCGCCAGAAATTCGAGCAACAGTGTCCACGCCAATCAACCATTTCGCATTCTTGCTCCAGTGTCCGCTCTTAATCAGTAGCGAGACGGTATTAAGGCCATCACTAAAGGCATGAACTAATAGCGCGATGAAAACTGCGATACCAAGTTGGTTGCTCACTTTAAAAGCAACGGCGAGCGCTAATCCATCGAGAAATACATGTCCACCCATTGCGACCGCCCCTAGGCCACCAGCTACGTTCGCTGAGTGCTTATGGTCATGGCCGTAATCAGATTCCGCTGGCTCATGCGAACCAAAGAAGCGCTCATAGAGATGGAGCGCGAGAAAACCACCAATCAATGCAATTGACACTGCAGGAGCTCCGAGAATCTCACTACCACTGTGAGCGAAAATCTCAGGGAGAAGATCAAAGGCAACTAATCCAAGGAGTAAGCCGGCTGCTAGACCAAGAACTAGGTGGAGCCGGTCTTTGGCTTTAAGTGCGAGCAGGCCACCGAGAGCTGTGGCAAGGGCGGTGATGGCGGCAAGGGCGATAGGCAGGGTCATAGCGGGAGAGTAGCAAAAATGAAAATGGTTGTCATTAACATTCCCGAGGCGCTCTCCCGGTACCCTTATATATATGAGCGCCAGATGGGGCGCTCCGCCGACAGCCAGCCGGATGGAGAGGATAACCATGGCAGCCGATCGATTAGAGAACATTGTGAGCCTTGCCAAGCGACGAGGCTTCGTTTACCCCTCAAGTGAGATCTACGGGGGACTTCGCGCCTCCTGGGATTACGGTCCTTTGGGAGTGGAGTTAAAGAACAACGTGAAGCGCCAGTGGTGGCGTTCAATGGTCACCGCTCGCGAGGATGTCGTGGGTATCGATTCGTGCGTGATACTTGCTCGCGAAGTGTGGGAAGCATCGGGTCACGTCGCTACATTCTCTGATCCCTTAACCGAATGTACCTCGTGCCATAAACGTTATCGCGCAGATCATTTAGAGGAAGCATTCGAAGCTAAACATAAGCGCAAACCCAACGACCTCACCGAAGTCAATTGCCCGGCATGTGGCAATAAAGGGCAATTTACAACGCCCAAGCAATTCTCTGGATTGCTGAAGACCTTCCTTGGACCAGTTGAAGATGAATCGGGTCTAGCGTATCTACGTCCAGAGACCGCGCAGGGAATTTTCATAAACTTCGATCAAGTTCTCACGACTTCACGGAAGAAACCCCCATTCGGTATTGGTCAGATAGGTAAGTCATTCCGTAATGAGATAACTCCAGGAAACTTCATCTTCAGAACTCGCGAATTCGAGCAGATGGAGATGGAGTTCTTTGTCGTTCCCGGAACTGATGAAGAGTGGCATCAATATTGGATTGATACTCGCCTTGCGTGGTACAAGGATCTGGGAATTAATCCAGAGCGACTTCGCATTTACGAACATCCAAAAGAGAAACTTTCGCACTACTCAAAGCGGACCGCCGATATCGAATATAAATTCGAATTTGCTGGAACTGAGTGGGGCGAACTCGAGGGAATTGCTAACCGAACTGATTTTGATCTCAAGGCGCACTCTGCGGCATCAGGAAAGGATCTGACTTACTTCGATCAGGAGCAGAATGAGCGCTGGACCCCTTATGTCATTGAGCCTGCAGCAGGAGTCGATCGTTGCGCGCTGACCTTCATGATGGATGCCTTCACTGAAGATGAAGCGCCAAATGCAAAGGGAGAGATGGAAAAGCGCGCTGTGATGCGTCTTGATCCGCGATTGGCTCCGGTCAAAGTCGCTGTGTTGCCACTTTCGCGAAATGCAGATCTTTCACCGAAGGCGCGCGATCTTGCCGCGCAGCTGCGAAAGAATTGGAATGTCGAGTTCGATGATGCTGGCGCTATCGGTCGACGCTATCGTCGACAGGATGAGATCGGTACCCCATTTTGCATCACGATTGACTTCGAATCACTTGAGGATCACGCAGTCACCATTCGTGAGCGCGATTCGATGGAACAGAGTCGAATCGCATTAGATCAGGTTGAGACATGGCTGGCCCCTCGACTACTGGGCTGCTAAAGCCCCTCACGCTTCCGATTCCCTCGGGGGCGATTGCGATAGATCCACCAGTAGTGCTGGCGCCTATGGCAGGTATTACGAACGCTGCCTTTCGCTTGCTATGTCGCGAACAAGGGGCTGGTCTATTTGTCTCGGAGATGGTGACAGCTCGCGCGCTCATCGAACGGAATGAAGAGACGATGCGCATGATCACTCC
>JBEAMN010000081.1:0-11997 GCA_041165945.1 Actinomycetota bacterium | reverse complement strand
TGCGTAATTAGCATAATTCCAACATCACTCTTAGCCTTGATGCGATTTACCCCTTCAGAGACGATTCGAAGCGCATCGACATCAAGTCCAGAGTCGGTCTCGTCAAGAATCGCAATCTTTGGTTTCAATAACTCCATTTGCAGAATCTCGTGGCGCTTTTTCTCGCCGCCTGAGAATCCCTCGTTGACATTTCGCTCAGAGAAAGTTGGATCCATTCCCAGCGAGCTCATCGCATCCTTCACCTCACCAACCCAGGTGCGCACCTTCGGCGCCTCGCCTCGAATGGCGGTCGCTGCAGAACGAAGGAAGTTTGAAACCGAGACGCCGGGAACTTCTACTGGGTATTGCATCGCAAGAAAAAGTCCTGCACGTGCTCGCTCATCTACGCTCATCTCCAGTACATCTACGCCATCAAGGGTCACAGAACCATCAGTGATGGTGTATTTGGGGTGACCCGCGATCGAATATGCCAGCGTCGACTTGCCCGAACCATTTGGCCCCATGATTGCGTGGGTTTCGCCACTCTTAATCGTTAAATCAACACCCCGGAGAATCTCCCGTGCACCATTCTCTGTATCAACAGATACCTGTAGGTTCTTGATTTCTAATACTGACATTACCGCTCCTTAAATCCTCGAGATGGTGACTTCTTCACCATCGATATGTACATCAAATTTCTTTGCTGGCGCAGTTGCCGGAGGGGTGACTGCCTCGCCAGTGCGCATATCAAATTCCGCTCCATGGAGCCAGCATTCGATCAACGAGCCATTAAGTTCACCCTCGCTCAACGAAGCATCGGAGTGGGTACAGGTATCCCCAATAGCAAAAATCTCACCATCAATTAAGGCAACACAGACTGGAGTGCCATCGACCATGACTAATTTAGGCGCCCCTGGAGTTAGTTCGCTTTTCTGAATCGTGGTTTTCATTCATCCACCTGAGCCAACTCGCGATCAATTCGCGCCATTAATCGCTCTTCGATGTTCTCATTCTTAATGTTCCGCAGTAGCTCAGCAAAAAATCCACGGAGAACCAATTTGCGCGCTTGAGTCGAGGGTATGCCGCGCGACATGAGGTAGAAGAGTTGATCGTCATCGAAGCGTCCAGTTGCGCTTGCATGTCCGGCCCCAACTATCTCACCCGTCTCGATTTCGAGGTTCGGCACAGAATCTGCCCGTGCGCCATCGGAGAGGAGCAAGTTGCGATTGAGTTCGTAGGTGTCTGTCCCTACCGCCGTAGGACGAATCGCAACGTCGCCAAACCAGACAGTGCGTGCCAAATCTCCAAGGAGCGCGCCTTTATAGGTAACTCGAGAGCGGCAATGTGGTTGGTCGTGCTCCACGTGGACGCGATGCTCTAGATGTTGGCCGCTCGTTGCAAAGTAGAGACCGTAGGCATCAACTTCACCGCCGGTTGCAGTGAAATTTACTCGTGGAAGTAAACGCACGGTCGCGCCGCCAAGGGTTACCTCGATGAGAGTGAGCTTGGCATCCTTGCCAATAACTGCTTGATGACGACCAAGATGCGTTGCATCGTTCTCCCATTCCTGAAGGGAGATGAAAGTCAAGTGAGCCCCATCAGCTAACTCGATTTCTATATCTTCGGAGAGAATTGCCGAACCGGAGTTATGGAGAACAACAGTTGCTTGAGAATGTCTCCCCGCACGAATTACAACACGTTCAAAACTTGCCTCATCAAGGGTCGCGCCAGTCCGATCAATGACGATCGGTTCGACCGCTTGCAGATCGGCTGGTATTTCTACGACGAGCATCTCCGCAGAATTCGAGATTGCCATCGCTGCAGCGAAGTCCTCGGGAGCAATCCGCGGATTACCGCCAGCGTTATTTTGAACAGTCACTCCTGCTGGGTGAGTGATATCGCGAACGAGAGCTGAGCCTTGTTTCACAGAGCCATTAAGGACTCCGATGATTCGTTGTAACGGTGTGAAACGCCAAGCTTCTTCGCGACCGGTAGGAAGAGAGATTTCTGCGATGGTCATTAACCAACTGCCCCTTCCATCTGGAGTTCAATCAATCGGTTGAGTTCCAGGGCATATTCCATAGGTAGTTCTCGGGCAATAGGTTCGACAAAACCTCGAACAATCATCGCCATCGCTTCATCTTCTGAAAGTCCACGTGACATCAAATAGAAGAGTTGATCATCGCTAATCTTGGAAACAGTTGCTTCATGTCCCATTTGAACATCGTCTTCGCGAACATCAACATAGGGGTAGGTATCCGAACGTGAGATGGTGTCAACAAGTAGAGCATCACATTTCACCGTGCTCTTTGCGTGATGGGCACCCTCCTCTACTTTGACCAAGCCGCGATACGAGGTGCGACCGCCGCCTCGAGCCACTGACTTGCTGATGATGGTTGAGGAGGTATGTGGTGCGGCATGCACCATCTTGGCGCCAGCATCTTGATGTTGCCCCTCTCCTGCAAATGCAATAGATAGCGTCTCACCTTTTGAATGGGCCCCCATCAAAAAGACTGCCGGATACTTCATCGTTACTTTGGAACCAATATTTCCATCGATCCACTCCATGGTGGCACCCTCTTGGCAAACCGCACGCTTGGTGACGAGGTTGTAGACATTATTCGACCAATTTTGAATAGTCGTATACCGCACACGAGCATTCTTTTTGACGATGATTTCAACTACTGCGGAGTGAAGCGAATCAGAGGAATATATAGGTGCTGTGCACCCTTCAACGTAATGTACATAGGAATCTTCGTCAGCGATGATTAAGGTGCGCTCGAACTGCCCCATGTTCTCGGTGTTGATTCGGAAATATGCTTGAAGAGGAATTTCGACGTGAACACCCTTGGGAACATATACGAACGAGCCGCCTGACCAGACTGCAGTGTTGAGCGCCGCGAACTTGTTATCGCCCACTGGAATAACAGTTCCGAAATACTCCTTGAAGATATCTTCATGTTCCTTTAGCGCAGTATCGGTATCGAGAAAGAGCACTCCCTGCGCTTCGAGATCCTCGCGAATCGAGTGATAAACCACTTCGGATTCATACTGGGCTGCGACACCTGCAATCAAACGATTCTTCTCGGCTTCAGGTATGCCGAGTCGATCATAAGTATTCTTGATGTCATCGGGAAGTTCCTCCCATGATGTTGCTTGCTTCTCAGTCGAACGGACGAAGTACTTGATATCATCGAATTTGATACCAGAGAGATCTGAACCCCAATTGGGCATAGGCTTCTTATCAAAAAGAGAGAGACCCTTAAGGCGCAGATTAAGCATCCATTCAGTCTCGCTCTTCTTCGCAGAGATATCTCGAACGACATCCTCATTGAGGCCGCGACGGGAGTTCGCTCCGACATCATTCGCATCTGACCAGCCGTATTGGTACTTGCCAAGACCTTCGAGTTCTGGATGTGTGGTTGCGCTCATGCGCTTGCCTGACCTTTCATCTGCTTTTTGGTTGAAGTGGCTTGATTGGTTCGTTTAGATAGTGCGTTATTTGGTATAACTGTTGTGCAAACGCCATCGCCATGTGCGATAGTCGCCAGACGTTGTACATGTGTACCCAGAATCTTCGAGAACACTTCAGTCTCGGTCTCACACAACTGGGGAAATTCGGCTGCCACGTGGGCAATTGGACAATGATGTTGACAGATTTCCACGCCAATCGGCAATTCATGGACGTTCGCTGCATACCCCTCATCCGTGAGAAAATCGGCGAGCGCTCGAGCTGAATTCTTTGCGGCGTTTTTCGTCACTAGATGAAATTTACGTTCCATCTCCTCCGCACGGGTATGCGCGAATGCAGTGACTGCACCTGCTCCAGAGGTTGTAGCAGAGCCTTGAGCAATAAAACGAAGGGCCGAGATTGCAAGATCATCATAGGAATGCTCAAATGAGGTGCGACCAAGATCAGTCATGACAAATACTTTGGAGGGGCGCCCTCGCCCACTTTCGCGAGTGCGCGGTTCACGCGGTTCGATAACCCCCTCCTCTACCAAGGCATCGAGATGGCGACGTATCCCCGCTGGGGTGATGCCCAGGCGCTCAGAGAGCAGGAGCGCGCTCGAGGGGCCATTCTCCAAAATGGAGCGGGCGATGAGCTCTCGGGTCTTGAGCTCAGGGGTTGCTAATTTCACAACGATATTGTGTCGTAATTCGCAGCTACCCGCCACTTACAGGGCCGTTGGGCGCGAGGTGGCTACCTCTCCTCGGCTAGGCTCCCCGATATGGATCCCGAAAATCACGTGGCTTCCAGGTTGGGGCTATTTCTCGTCCGAGCGCTCCTGGTTGCCCAATCGGCGATAGTGCTCACTGGTGGCGCAGTCCGATTAACCCAGTCGGGTTTGGGGTGCCCTACCTGGCCAGAATGTGCGCCAGGATCCTTCCTACCTTCGCCACATCAAGCAGAAGATCCCTTAAATATTTGGATCGAGTTTATTAATCGATTACTGACCTTCGTGCTCTTTGCCATTGCACTTGCCGTGGTGATCTGGGTCCTCAAATCACGGCGACCCGATTTGCGGACTCTTGCCGCCCTTCAAGTGTTAGGGATCCTGGGTCAGGGCGTTGTGGGTGGTATTACCGTGCTCACCAAACTTCATCCGGCGGCGGTTGGCTCGCATTTCATCTTATCGATTGCGCTCATTGGTGGAGCAGTTGCCTTAGTCGAACGAAGTAAGGGATATCCGGGGCGGGGCGAGCTCAACGCTACTGCGCCTATCGCGCGCAATCTCGTACGTTCTTTGCTCATTCTCGGAGCGCTTGTCATAACCATGGGAATCGTGGTCACAGGCAGTGGCCCACATGCGGGTGATACCACCGCGCCCCGCTTTGGATTTGAGATCCGCACAGTCGCTTGGATTCACGCAGATTTGGTTATTGCTTTTGTTGGCTTGTTGATTGGCTACATGCTCATACTCCACTTTGCGCCAGTGGTGAACAACCAGGAGCTACTTGCCACCCGAAAAGCGCATGCATGGCGGATCTTCGCAATCACTCTTGCGCAGGGAGCTATTGGGTATATCCAGTACTTCACCGGCGTTCCGGAGCTGCTGGTCATGGCGCATCTACTTGGTGCGGTCACGTTATGGAGCGTTCTGGTCCGCCACGGCCTTCGGGTGCGCGCTTTCTCGCGCGTTGCTCCCTCGCCATCGATATCCGTTTAGGTAGGGTCATGGCGTGCCTGCGCCTTCACTTCCGGAGAATTGGTCTGCCCTCGACGAACAGGCAATTACTTATGCGCGAGCGCTCGCCGCAGATGCAGTACAACGCGCTGGCAATGGCCACCCTGGTACCGCAATGGCCCTTGCGCCTGTGGCATATCTTCTCTTTCAATCACACCTTCGCCATAATCCACACGATCCCGATTGGATTGCACGCGATCGCTTCATACTCTCGTGTGGCCACTCATCGCTGACTCTCTACACCCAACTTCTCTACTGCGGATATGGACTGACTCTCGAGGACATCAAATCCTTCCGAAAGTTAGGTTCGAAAACTCCTGGCCATCCCGAATATGGACATACCGCTGGAGTAGAGACCACCACCGGACCGCTCGGCCAAGGAATTGCTAATGGTGTGGGAATGGCAATGGCTGCGCGATTCGAGCGAGGGCTACTGGACCCGCACGCTCCCGCGAATCAATCGATATTTGATCATTACATTTATGTGCTTGCCTCTGATGGTGACTTGCAAGAGGGTGTGAGCGCTGAAGCCTCATCAATCGCTGGGCTCCAAAAACTTCATAATCTCATCGTCATTTACGATGACAACGACATCACTATTGAGGGAGATATCTCGCTTGCATTCCGTGAAGATGTTGATTCACGATATCGAGCATATGGTTGGAATGTTCTCAATGTATCCACCTCTCAGGATGGAAGCGTTGATATCGCTGCTTTACATAGCGCGCTTCTAGCCGCCAGAGCGCAGAGTGAAAAGCCAACATTGATTCGCTTGAAGAGCGTTATCGCCTGGCCTGCTCCAAAGTTACGTGGAACCTCAAAATCACATGGCGCTGCACTTGGAAAAGATGAGGTAGCGGCAACGAAAGCAGCTCTTGGACTTGATCCCGAAAAGGATTTCCAATTGCCCGATGAGATTCTCACCCATGTAAGAAAGGTAAGTGATCGAGGTAGGGCCTTACATGACCAGTGGAGCACTCAGTTCGCTGCGTGGGCGCAAGCCAACCCCGAGCGTGCAGCGATTGCACGGCGGATGGTCTCAGGCGCGATCGATCCCTCAATTCTCAATCAGATCACTGCAGAGTTCTCCCATGAGAAAGAGATCTCCACGCGAAAAGCATCTGGTGACACCATTCAAAAGATCAGCCAGTTGCTCCCTGAGTTCTGGGGTGGATCTGCTGACTTAGCTGAGAGCAATAACACCACGATCGAAGGTGGCGGTGATTTCCTCCCAGAGACTCCCTACGGTCGCGTTATTCATTTTGGAATTCGCGAACATGCGATGGGCTCGATTATGAATGGGATTGCTCTCCATGGTGGTACCAGAATTTTTGGCGGTACATTCCTAGTCTTTAGCGATTACATGCGACCTACTGCACGCCTTGCTGCACTGATGAGCCTTCCCGTGACCTTTGTCTGGAGCCACGATTCGATTGGTTTAGGTGAAGATGGCCCAACCCATCAACCGATTGAGCATTGTGCAGCTCTTCGTGCGATACCTGGACTTGCTGTCATCCGCCCTGCTGATGCAAATGAGGTGGCGATTGCTTGGCGAGTAATTCTTGCCGCCAACAAACCAGCAGCGCTCCTGCTCTCCCGGCAAAATCTGCCAGTCTTCAATCGAAGTCAATTCGCCCCCGCTGAGGGAGTATCTCGTGGGGCCTACATCATCTATGAACCAAGTCAGAAACCGACGGGAATCATTATCGCAACCGGCTCTGAAGTATCGCTCGCGATTGCGGCAGCAGAATCTGCCGCATCAGAGGGGCTGCACCTACGTGTAGTAAGTGCACCCTGCATCGAATGGTTTAACGAACAACCCGAGGAGTACCGCAACAGCGTTTTGCCAGACTCCATAAAGGTGCGAGTAAGCGTCGAAGCGGGTATCGCTATGGGTTGGCGAGAGTTTGTCGGCGACCACGGTTCGATACTCTCATTAGATCACTTTGGCGCATCAGCATCTGGTCCAGAGCTCTTCAAGGAATTTGGATTTACTCCTGAGAACATTCTCGCCCATGTACGTAAATCCATTGCCTCAGTAGCAGGTCGGTAACTATGAGCGCCACGCTCGAAAAGATCTCGCGCGCTGGCACCTCCATTTGGCTTGATGATCTCTCACGTTCGCGCTTGATGGTCGATGATGAAAAATCTCTTCGCCATCTCACTCGCACGGCAAACGTTGTTGGAGTCACAACCAATCCTGCGATCTTCGCAAATGCGCTCAAAGATGCCTCGACCTACAACGAGGCAATCGCTGCGCTCCGTGGGAAAAGCTCGGATGAAGCTATTCGAATCATTACCACTCAGGATGTTCAAAAGGCTTGCGATCAGTTGCTCGAAATTTTCTCGAATACATCCGGGTTGGATGGAAGGGTGAGTATTGAAGTAGATCCACGACTTGCCCATGAAGAGGCTGCCACAGTTCTTCAGGCTCGTGAATTGTGGAGCCAAGTGGACAGACAAAACCTGTTCATCAAAGTTCCGGCAACTCAAGCAGGCTTACCTGCCATCACGACTTTGATTCGTGAGGGAATCTCAGTGAACGTGACCTTGATTTTCTCCTTAGAGAGATATCGAGAGGTCTTGTTGGCTTATATCGAGGGGCTAGAACAGCGTATCGCAGATGGTAATCCCTTGAGCGGAATTGCATCTGTCGCTTCTTTCTTCGTCAGCCGAGTGGATAGCGCTATTGATCCCCTCCTTGACGCAATGGAGAATCCCGTTGCAAAGAGTCTGCGAGGCAAAGCTGCGGTAGCGAATGCGAGATTGGCTTATAAAATTTTCGAAGAGATCAGCAACTCGGATCGATGGCAGAGAATCGCACTTTCAGGTGGAGCAGTCCAACGACCGCTCTGGGCATCTACTGGCGTAAAAGATAAAGTCTATGACCCAGCCAAGTATGTGGTTGAGTTGGTAGCACCTGACACAGTGAACACGATGCCTGAGGCGACCATTCATGCTGCACGCGCTTTCTCCGGCTCGATTGGAAATTCTATTGCTGGAACCTATGCAGAATCTGATCAGATTTTCAATCAACTTGCCGAGTTGGGAATCTCTTACGATGCGGTGGTGAAAGAACTAGAGCGAGATGGGATTGCAAAATTTAATGATGCCTGGGAAGCGCTCATAGCGACCATATCGGCGCAGTTATGAATCTATGAATCAACACTCATTTGCGCAGTTGTGCGAAGCAAACGAAAGGCTTGCCAGAGCAGATATCTCCCTCTGGGGTGCGCAAGCAGAATCGATCGCCCAGGAACGTCTCGGGTGGATTGAACTTCCAGAGAAATCTCGAGAGTTACTCCCTGCCCTTGATGCGCTCGCTGCATGGGCACGCGCTGCGCAGATTGGTCGAATAGTCCTCTCAGGTATGGGAGGCTCCTCCCTCGCTCCCGAAGTTATTGCCACTCACTATGAGCGGGAATTGTTGGTATTAGATTCAACGCACCCTGCCGAGGTCGCGGAGATAATTACCGCTGATCCAACCCAGACTCTCTTCATCATCTCATCCAAATCTGGTGAAACGATTGAGACTCTCTCCCATCTGAAAGCAATCCAGGCCCGCCTTCAAGAGAGTGGATTGCTATTGGAGAACCATGTTGTCGTAATCTCTGATCCTGGTTCACCGTTACTCGCATGGGCTGCTGACAATCAAGTTCGTTCCTTTGTCGGCCAGGCGAATGTAGGTGGACGCTTCAGCGCGTTATCAATCTTTGGTCTATTGCCAGCAACACTGATCGGCGTAGATTGCGCAGTACTTCTCGATGATGCTGCGGATATGCGCGAAGAGTTACAGCGATCTGGAGCGAATAATCCCGCAATTCAACTCACTCAAGAAATTCTTGCTCGGGCACCATTCCTGGCTTTACCTGACCAACCGTTAAGCGATTGGGTTGAGCAATTAGTTGCGGAGTCAACTGGGAAAGAAGGGCGTGGAATCATCCCTGTTAAAGGGTCACATCATGATGTCGGTGACAAAGTGCGAAGTGCGAACTCGCTTGCGCTGGGAGCCTCTTTCTATTTATGGGAGTGGACTGTGGCGCTCCTTGGCTCTGCTCTCGAGGTCAATCCCTTCGATCAACCTGACGTTGCTCGCGCAAAGAGTGCAACGAGTAAGGCTCTTACATCAGGAAGTGACCGTCCACACCAGAGAGTGCAGACCACTCAAGGGGCGCTTGCTCTCATCGATCAGAGATTTACTGACCCAGGTGGATATATCGGAGTGCTCGCATTTGTGCCCATGCGAGACAAGAGGATTAGTCGCACTATGCAAGAAATTTGCCAGGGCTTACAGGATAGGTTCCGCTCACTCGATAAAAAAGTAACCCTTGGATATGGACCTCGCTATCTCCACTCGACTGGTCAATGCCATAAGGGCGGGCCTGATTCTGGCGCATTTTTGATAATCACACTTGATTCCGGTGAGAGAGAAGATTTTCCCATTCCTCATGAGAGCTACTCATTCGGCGAACTTCTTAACGCTCAAGCGTTAGGAGATTGTGAAGTGTTGACCGAGATTGGTCGGAGCGTGGTCCACGCTCATCTAACAAGCGATGAGCTAACGAGATTTAGTCAATCTCTCCACGTAACTTCTTAAGAGCCTCTTCGAGGAGCGCTGCACCTTCGGTGGCAGAACGTCGCTCTTTCACATAAGCGAGGTGCGTTTTATATGGCTCGTTCTTTATTGGCTTTGGCGGAGAGGATTTATCTCGTCCCGCCGGAAAACCACAGCGCGGGCAATCCCACTCATCAGGAGGAGTTACTGTGCCATCGTCAGCGAAAGATGGTCGGGTCTCATGACCGTTTGCACACCAATACGAGATGCGAAAGCGCGCAATCGCCTCACCGCGTTCAGCCTCGCCCATAGGTCCAGCGCCAACACGGCTACCTCTAATTGCACTTCCACTCATTACAAATCCTCCCGTGAACTCCTACTAACCTTTTAACAACAAGCCGAGCGCGACTATTCCGGCAAACCAGAGCCCACCCACGATGATGGTGAGTCGATCCAAGTTTCGCTCGACGACCGATGAACCACCGTAGGTCGACGAGACCCCGCCGCCGAAAAGGTCTGACAAGCCACTGCCTTTGCCCTTATGGAGCAAGACCAGCAAGATCATCAACGCGCTGGTGAGAATGAGGAAGATGGAAAGGCCGAGAACCATTGCGACTCCTAAGGTGTAGGGCTTAAGGATACCGGTTAAAACTTGTGGAACTTCGCTATTTTGGCGAACTCTTCCGGGTCAAGGCTCGCCCCACCCACCAGGACCCCATCAACATCAGCGCAGGCCATAATCTCCTTGATGAAGGCAGCCTTTACCGATCCTCCGTAGAGGATTCGAATCTGGCTTGCCACCGGCCCATTGGCAAGCTTGGCTACTCGAGCGCGGATTGCAGCGCTCATCTCTTGGGCATCATCAGCGGTTGCGCTCTTTCCCGTACCAATCGCCCAAATGGGCTCGTATGCAATGACGCACTTCTTCACTTGAGCTGGAGTAATGCCAGCCAATGACTCATTGAGTTGTTCGACGACAAATTCCACATGCTTGCCCTCGTTACGAATCTCACTACTTTCACCAACGCAGAGGATTGGCGTAAGAGCATGCGATAGCGCTGCTTTCATTTTGCTGTTCACCACGCTATTGCTCTCCTCGTGATGAGTCCGTCGCTCAGAATGTCCAACGAGAACGAAGGTACAACCGAGCTTAGCCAACATGGCACCTGAGATATCCCCGGTGTATGCCCCCGAAGGGAATGGTGAGAGATCCTGCGCACCATAGAGGAGCTGGAGGCGATCACCATCTATTAATGTCTGCACAGAGCGAATATCAACAAATGGTGGCAAGACTGCTATGTCACTGACTTCATAATCCTTCTCATTAAGAAGAAATGCCAACTTCTGGGTGACTGCGATTGCTTCGAGATGATTGAGGTTCATCTTCCAATTTCCAGCAATCAATGGTTTCCGTTCAGAGTTGTTAGTCTGCTCGGAAGTGTGCACATCTGGGGTCATTAGCTCTCCAATACTTTGATGCCGGGTAATTCTTTGCCCTCGAGGAACTCAAGTGAGGCTCCCCCGCCGGTGGAGATGTAACCAAATTGCTCATCATCAAACCCCAAGAGACGAATGGCAGCGGCCGAATCACCACCGCCAATGACGCTTAGTCCGGGAAGCTGGGCGAGGGCTTGGGCGATTACTCGAGTTCCATTTGCGAATGCTGGAAATTCGAAAACCCCCATGGGCCCATTCCAAAAAACAGTTCGACAGTTCTCAAGAGCCTTCGCATAACGCTCAGCGCTCACTGGCCCTATATCTAATCCGATCTGATCCGTTGGAATTGAATCTATGGAGACAGTTGATGCGGGCGACTCTGCTGCAAATGCTGGCGCAACCACGACATCTTCAGGTAACAAGAGCGTGACACCGCGCTCCTTTGCGCGTGAGATCAATTCACGGACTTGAGGAATCTGCTCTCGGTCAACGAGAGATTTGCCAATCTCCTTCCCGAGCGCTGCAAGAAAGGTAAATGCCATCCCACCGCCAATGGCCAAGATATCCACGCGATCTAAAAGATTGCTAATGACGCCGATCTTGTCTGAGACTTTTGCTCCGCCAAGAATCACCCCATAAGGACGATCAGGATCGGTCGCTAAAGTATTCAGGATTCGCATCTCAGCATAAATCAATCGTCCTGCGCAATGAGGCATCAATTGCGGAAGGTCATAGACAGAGGCGTGTTTGCGATGAACTGCACCGAATCCATCACCTACGTAGATATCTCCGAGAGTAGCTAACTCTCGTGCAAAGGCTGAACGCTCGCCGTCATCT
>JBEAMN010000080.1:0-3158 GCA_041165945.1 Actinomycetota bacterium | reverse complement strand
GGCGGGCCAAATCTCATTATTCGTCTAGCTGCGCTCCTGCATGACATTGGTAAACCTAAGACTCGCGCGCTAATCGAGGGTGGTGGAGTCTCCTTCCATCATCATGAAATTGTCGGGTCGAAGATGACGAAGAAGCGACTTAAAGAGCTCCGGTTCGATCGGGAAACTGTCGAGGATGTATCAACTTTGGTTGCGCTCCACCTCCGATTCCACGGATATGGCAGTGGGGAATGGGCTGATAGCGCAGTGCGCCGATACGTGCGAGATGCTGGAGATTTATTACTCCATTTACACGTGCTTACCAGGGCAGACTGCACCACTCGAAATGTCCGTAAAGCCCAGGCGCTCGCTGCCACTTATGATGAATTAGAGGCCCGGATTGATCAGTTAGCGCAAGAAGAAGAGCTCGCAGCCATTCGTCCTGACCTAAATGGAAATGAGATCATCGAGATTCTCGGCATAAAGCCAGGACCGATAGTCGGTAAGGCTTATGACCATTTACTAGAACTTCGAATGGAGCACGGACCATTAGGTCGAGAGCGAGCTATCGAGGAGCTACACAAATGGAGTAAGCAGCAAGGTGGGTAGATGAGCCACTCTCGCACCTTATATATACCTTTTGATCACCTTCATCGCGATTACGGAATTATTCGAGATGCTAAAAAGATTCGCGATGTAATTCTTTTTGTAGAGAGTGAACGGATGCGCACTGGGCGCAATTGGCATCCCGAACGACTCTTCTTCCTGATTTCAAGCGCTCGTCACTTTGCGAAAGATTTACGAGACGAAGGTTTCACAGTTGAATATGTTAAAGCGCCAACTACAGAAGAAGGCATTCTCCAGGCGAGAAAGCGTCATCCAAAAAGTTCTCTACATGCCTCACGACAATCTTCTTTTCGATTGCAAGAAACTCTCGAAAAATTAGGCAGTGAATTTATCGAAAATGATTTTTTCCTCACACCTCGAGATGTATTTGAGGAGTGGGCTAGTAGTCAAAAAAATTATCTGATGGAGAATTTCTATCGAGAGCAGCGACGTCGATTGAACATATTGATGAATAATGGGAAACCAACAGGTGGCGCATGGAATTTTGATAAAGAGAATCGCCTGCCACCGCCAAAAAATTACAAGTGGCCTGAATATAAAGGTTTTTCGCGTGATGAGATTGATCAGGAAGTTGCGCAGGAGTTAGCGTTCGAGGCAAGCCCTACGTGGGCAACTACACGTGCAGCGGCTTTGCATCAGTTAAAGCACTTTATTTCGCGCCATTTTGCTCACTTTGGTCCTTACGAAGATGCGATGGTCCTGGATAGTTGGTCCCTTCACCATTCGGTGATTAGCCCTTACATCAATAATGGTCTGCTACATCCGCAAGAGGTTGTTGATGCCGCTGTAAAAGCTTTTGATACGGGGAAGATTCCAATTGAATCAGCCGAGGGATTTATCCGCCAAATCATTGGATGGCGTGAATACATCAATGGCATGTATTGGCATTTAGGGTCCGAGTATCGGAATAAGAATCACCTCAAGGCAAGTCGGCCGCTCTTGCCGCTATTTAATTCAAGTCAAAAAACTGAGATGAACTGTGTTCGTTCTATTGTGAGTGATGTAGAGAAGCGTGCGTGGGTTCATCACATTCCACGGTTAATGGTACTAAGTAATCTTGCGTTGATCACCGGAACCAATCCGCAGCAATTCTTGGAGTGGATGCGAGAGCGATTTGTTGATGCCTCGGAGTGGGTGATGGTGCCAAATGTTATTGGCATGGGTGTTCATGCAGATGGTGGCCAGATGATGAGTAAGCCTTATGCGGCTGGTGGCGCCTACATTTCACGAATGTCTGAGTATTGCCGAGGGTGTAGCTATAACCCAAAGTTGCGAGTGGGAGATGATGCATGCCCATTTACTACCCTCTACTGGGATTTTCTCGATCGGAATAAAGAACTCTTCGCTAGAAATCATCGAATGTTCCAGCAGGTCAACGGCTTAAAACGTCTAAGTGATTTACCAGAGCTACGAGAGCGAGCGAAAGAGGTCCTAGCCGGTTTAGATAAGGGTGAAATCTAGTCGCGCAGAACTTCGCCAGGAACTTCACGTTCTCCCACTGCAACAATAAAACGTCCAGCTGCTCGAGAGGTGATTTCAAAGGAGTAAATACCGGCTTCTGCTACTCGAGTGGTACGCCCGAGATAGAGGTAATTCCGTTTTCCCCATGGCTCATAAAAGGGTGTGCGTTCAGTAATAGGCAAGGTAAAGGTGGCGCCTGTTGGGCTAGTTACTTTGAGAAGAGGTAAACGTTTTTTAGCGAGATTTTTCTCGGGTTTCTCATCGTAGATCAGCATCTGAAGCGCTAGATCGTCACCGGATGCAAATCCCGCTCGAAACGCTCTCACTTGTTTTGCCTTCGTAAAACTCATATTTACTGCAAAAGAGATTGTTCCATCGACAAGCAAAGGGCCCGCCTCCGGTGTTCGATCACTTGGGAGGAGGTTGACCGGCTGATGGGCGTGGGCGGGAAGGGCTAATGATAGAAGTAAACCAATAAGAGCTAGTGCTATCTTCTTTTGCATACCTAAAGGGTATTAAAGAAGTATCAAAGTTGCATGGCGAAAATCATTAAATCTCGTCAAATGCGTCAGAGAGAGTTACCAGATTAAGTTCTTTCCCGTTGATTACTTTGAGCAGTTTGGGAAAGATACTAGGTGCAGTGAGATTGTTTGCATGAGCAAGGACGATTGAGCCATCATAGAAACTTGATTTTGCTAAGGTCAGAAGGCGACCAGAGCGAATATTGCTCGCATCACCAAGCGAACCCGACCAAAGCATTGGCATGGTGTAACCAATATCTGCGGCGGCATTGACTACTTTTTTATTGATACTTCCATAAGGAGGTCGATAGAACGGACGTGCATCAACACCAAAATGTTTCTCGATAAAGTTGTGAGCTCCTTGTAATTCTTTTTGAATTTCTTTAGTTGATAATCCAGCTAATGCAGGATGATGAGCAGTGTGATTGGCAAGTTGAATCTGCCCGCTATCTACCAATGGCTTTAACTCTTTTTTGTTGGCTAACCACGATCCCATTGCAGAGTAGATAAAAAATGTTAGGCGCAGATCATTCTCTGCTACCAATCGAATGTATCTCCTAACGGCCTCGG
>JBEAMN010000079.1:0-5227 GCA_041165945.1 Actinomycetota bacterium | reverse complement strand
GCATGTCAACGACTGCGTAGATGCCTTCACTCTTCTTCGAGATTTCGAAGGTCATGCGACGGCGTCCCCAGATGTCGAGTTTGTCGACTCGACCTCCGCTTTCTTTGACGATCTTGAGATAAGTCTCAAGACTTGGTGCGACTGTGCGTTCCTCGAGTTCTGGGTCGAGAATGACCATTAGTTCGTAGTGACGCATGCGTTAACCCCACCTCCTCTGGACTAAACGGTCGTGGGCTCTCCACGACAGGAGGGTTCAAGCGCGCTTTGCGGAGATCGTGCTAGATGACTAGCTATTTGCCCCGCGAAGGGAGGGAGAGCCTAGCCCGATATAGCCGGTCAGCGAAAATCCATAACAAGGCTATGCGGATAAGTATCGTCAGTGCATAGAGGGTGGCAGAGAGCCCAGACCCACCCGAATACTCGACAAGGTACTGCCAAATGGCGAGGTGGTAGATCGCCTCACCTATCTGCCAAATCCAAAACCAGACTCTTCTCCCACGCCAATACCTCACTCCTGAATCGATCGCCATCAAAGCTAACGGGGTTAGCCAGAGGACATATTGCGGCGAATAGACCTTATTAATCGAAAAGAGAAACGCTAGTGAAAGAAAAGAGAAAAGGGTTAGGAGTCCGAATGCACTCTGGCTATCAATGGGTTCACCTAGTCGTATCTTTTTACTCCAGATTCTCCAAGCAGAGACAAACGCTATGAGAATCAGGAGAAGTGTCACAAGATTTGGCGAAACATATTTTGTTAGATCAAATCCAAGAAGTGATGTGGCATACCAAGGTGATCCGAGATCAACGCCACGTTCTTGATTAAATGAGAAGAAACGCAACCAACCATCGAAGTACATGATCGCTGTTGTGATGTTGAGTGCTACTAAGGTAATCAAAAGGTAAGAATAGAACTCAACCCATTTCCTCTTTCGCGTCATGAGGAAGTACATCGTGATTGCCGGCAGGAGAAATATTGGGAAGAATTTTATTGCTATGGAAAGGCCGATGTAAAAACCAGCAAAATCAAATCTCTCATTGCGTAGATAGAAGAATCCAAGGACCATGGGAAAAATCGCCCAGAGATCCCAATTGATGAAGAGTGAACTCGCTACTGCTGGTGCTAGCGGAAAGAGGTACCAGAGCCCTGGAGTGATTTTTCGAAGCACAAGAGTGGTTGCGATCAAGAGCGCAATGAGGGCGAGCGCATTGATATCGAAGAATTGGAGATAAGAATCAGAGAGTCTTGCTAACGTCGAAGCGATATACCCGGTCCCGACGGGGTATTCCATCGCGTTTATGGGATCTTGATAGGGGTTTATCCCAAGATCCAGACCCCTACTCCCGAAGAGGGCAGGGATATCCGAATAACAAAGGTGGGTGTAGTTATCTGGAGATGCAAAGCCGTTCTCTCGACAATGATCTGATTTCACCAAAGAAACCAGACCGACCAGGCCAGCTAAAACTATTGGTTTGGCCTGATCACGAAGCATGAGTTAGCGGGTCACTTTTTCCTCAGGTGGCATCAATGCGGTAGCGCTCTCTTTGGTGTAAGTCATAACAACACCGCGCATATCAACAGGATCTAGACCATTGATATTGACAGGTGGCCTGAACTTGGATTTCGGAACACCATTAAGCGCCCGCTTCGTGTAATCAGTCCAGATACGCGCTGGGAAAGTGCCACCGGTTAGTGATGTTATTCCGCCAATACCGCGCAATGTCGTCAGAGCATCATCGCGAAAGAAGGCAACTGATGTGGCAAGTTCTGGGGTATAGCCAGTGAACCATGCCGATGTGTTCTCATTTGATGTTCCGGTCTTGCCCGCTGCCTGTCTTCCGAGTCCTTTTACAGCAGATGTCGCAGTACCAGCAATGACTACTTGCCGGAGGGCATAGTTGAGATCTCGCATCAAATCAGATGAGAAGACTTCCTGCGCTTCGATTCGTCCCTGATAGAGCACGCCTTTATTCGGTCCTAGAACTTCATTGACGATGAATGGTTTTGCGTAGACACCTTCGGCGGCAAAAGTTGCATATGCAGCCGCTACATCTATTACTCGTGGGCTTGAAACACCCAAGACAACAGATGGCGTGGGAATCATCGCAACAGATTCCGGTATTCCTGCGCGTCGAGCAGCGCTTACGACATTCTCAAGACCAGCAGCAATTCCCAGCGGTACATAGACGGTATTGATGGAAGATCCAGTCGCACGCAAAAGCGTCACATCACCATAATCTTCATTGCCGTAGTTATTGACCTTATAGGGCTTTCCAAGGTCATCAAAAAACTGCGGCGAATCGCCATTCCAAATAGATGTCAGTGGAATTCCTTGTTCTAGCGCTGCTATTAGTGCGAAGACTTTGAATGTCGAACCTGCTTGAGTGATTCCTTGTGTCGCATCATTAAGTTGGCGCTTCAAATAGTCCTTGCCACCATACATTGCAACGATTTCGCCAGTGCCAGGGCGAATCGATAGGAGCCCGATATGAAGATCCTCCGGAGCATCCTTAGGTCCAACTTCCTGAACCGCGATCTGTGCCGCCTCTTGCGCCTGCTTCTCAAGTGTCGTACGTACTACCAAACCACCAATCATCAATTCTTCGTCTGGGAAACCAAGAATGTTAAGTTCTCGTTGTACCCAAGAGATCAAATAACCGCGGGGTCCAGAGAGACGACCCGATGAGAGTCGAGGATTTACTTCCACTTTTATCTCTTTGAGTTCTGCTGCTCTACTTTCTTTCAGCCACTCTGCTTCGACCATTCCATCGATTACGTATAGATAGCGAGAGTCAAGACGGCTCTGGTTGCCCTCTTTGTAATAGGGATCGTAAAGTCCAGGCGAACGAAGGATTGATGCCAAAATCGCAGACTCATTAACTGATAGTGATTCGACTCCGTGGCCAAAATAAGCCTGTGCACCTGTCTCAACGCCATATGCGCCACGACCAAAGTAGATGGTGTTGAGGTAATTCTCAAGAATCTCATCTTTGGAGAGTTGATTTTCAAGCTTTATCGCGATGATCAATTCCTTGATCTTTCGAGTCCAGGTTCGCTCGGAGGTAAGAAATGCAGTCTTGGCATATTGCTGAGTGATAGTCGACCCACCTTGTAGTTGGCGGCCCAAGAGATTGTTGATCGCCGCCCTTGCTATTGCGATCGGATTCACTGCGCTCTGACTGTAGAAATTCCTATCTTCAGCAGCTAGGACAGCATGACGCAGATGCAACGGGATCTTCGCAAGCGGGATGACCGTTCGATTCTGTGCACCTAGTCGACCAAGTTCGCTTCCATCTGCATATTGAATAATCGTCGCCTGGCTATTTACATATTCGTTTGGATCTGGGATATCGACCATGAAATATGCAATGCCAAAAACGACCGATCCAACGACAAACCCAAAGCCACCGATAAGGATTGCAAGTCTTCCGATAATTCTGCGCCAACGCTTTGTCATCAACTAGCGCTTCCGTTCAGCCTGATCTTCGTTGCAGTGGCTCATCTTCGACAGTCTTGGAACGCCGAGGTGGCTTTCGATTGACTCCGTCACCTAGTAGAAAGGAGGCAGTGAGGTGGTTCCAACCACAATCGTTACAGACTTCAACCTCATAAACACGAAATTCGCCAAACTCGGATTGCATATCCCGCAACTCTTCTAGGTTTTTTATCCGTCCGGAATATTGACCGAGTTGATCGCCAAAGGTGTAACGAAGTTCGACCATCTTCTTACTTCGACATACCGGGCAGGAGCGATCGGTCCGTTCACCATGGAACTTCGCAGCCCGTCGCAGGTAGGGGTCGGCATCGCATGCATCCATTGCACTCGAGAGTCCCTGGAATAGAGCAGCCAGAGTGGCACGCTTTCGAAAGGTGTAGTCGACACGTGCGCGCTGCGACCAAAACATGTGCTTATGGTAGTGATGCCAAGCGCAATAGGCTCCCGCAATACCAGCGCGTGATCTCAGAATCTCAGAATTGAGGTGAGTTGAATTGAGAGTGGCAATCCCACGAAACTCACGAATATCTCGTCTCTTCGCCCTGCGCTGGAGCGGACAACTCAGTGATGGCATCTTTCAATCAGGCCTCGCTTCTTTCATCCTATTCTCACCTGAGCGACAGAGTGATGCACTCGCTGCAGCCACTGCATTCGCTATCGTGTTATTGCCGTATTCGGTAGTCGGGCCGTTTGTAGGAACAATCCTCGATCGATTCTCACGCCAACGAATTCTTTTCTACTGCAACCTAACTCGAGCTTTAATCGCCACAGTAATCGCTCTCTTAATCTGGCAGGGAGCAACTGGGTTTGGGATGATCTCCCTCGTTCTTGCGGCATTTGGCGTCAATAGATTGATTCTTGCTGGACTTTCCGCCTCCCTTCCATTGCTAGTCGCAAAAGATGAGCAAGTTCGAGAGCGATTAGTGGCAATAAACGCAACTGCTGTGACCGGTGGCACCGTATTCGTCGTTCTTGGTGGTGGAGTCGGAATCGGCATTAGAAATCTAATGGCGGATGTGAGCGCCAATCATGCTGATTCTCTTGTCATCCTTGTTGCTGGTGCAATTTTCTTTCTCACTGCCCTACTTGCGCTTTTGTTTCGAAGAGAAGAGCTTGGTCCTGAGCATCACGAGATGAAAAAGGCCTCATTCTTCGCGGGAATCGATGAGATGCGAGATGGATTCAAGCGCCTGCAGGCTTGTCGCGACGCAATGCTTGGCATCATCGCAACTGGTGTGCATCGAAGTGGCCTGACTGCTCTCACATTGATGGCGCTTATCCTGCAACGTAATTCCTTCAATTCATCGTCCGAGCCCAGTGCAGGGCTCGCCGGGTTTGCGCTGGCGGCAGTTGTGGCCGGAGTTGGGATTGCGGTTGGCGCTCTTATTGCGCCATTTGGTGTCGCGCGATTCGGGCGCCATCGCTGGATCAGGTGGATGCTCATCTCAAGTGCAATCGCTCCGCTCTTCTTAGCCCTCGAACAGAGTGAACCGATTCTCCTGCTAACGGGCTTTCTTACTGGAGCTTGTGGTCAAGGAGTTAAAGTCACTAATGACGCACTCGTTCAATCTCAGATAGTCGATCAATATCGTGGACGAGTCTTTGCTGTTTATGACGTGATGGTGAATTCAGCGATAGTTTCGGGTGCGCTCGTCGCAGCCCTACTTCTACCAAAGAATGGTGCGGGAGGTTTACTACCACTCGTGGTTTCAGTCTCGTATCTTGTTGTTGCG
>JBEAMN010000078.1:0-5106 GCA_041165945.1 Actinomycetota bacterium | reverse complement strand
CGAACTTCGCGACCTTCAGTGCTGGATGCGCCATAGAGGTACCAGGAATGAAATCCCAATTCGATATAAATAGATGCGGCTATAACTTGGCTATTCCATTCTGCGAGGAATAATACTAGTTCTGGCTCACTACTATCTTGATTAAATGCATCCCACATTTGCTGAAAATAGGAGAGTGGACGAGGAGTGAATTTATCTCGAGTAGCTGTCTCAAGATAGATTCGATGAAATTCACCAAGGTCATCGCGAGTACCTATTCGAACGCGAACCCCTTCGTTCTCACTCTTCTTGATATTCCTTCGCCAGAGTTGATTGAACCCCGCAAGTAATTGATCTCGCGATTTATCTTTTATTGGGAGTTGATACAGGAACCGTGGTTGTCCTGCTCCGAAACCTTCGGGATCATCGCTACTTTGTTGAAAGCCCGCCTTTAGTAGAACGCCCTGCAAACTTTTCGCTACCGGATTGAAATAAGAGGGCGTGATTTGATTAAGCGATGTGGCGCTCTCATCGGCGAGCGCACTTTTAATGAGATCTGACTCCCATCGCGATTTAATGATCATAGGTCCAATACGAAGTGCGAATGCTCCTTGCGCCTTGGCGTATTCAGTGAGCAATGGGAGTGCGCTCTCGTACTTATCGGCAGGAAGTGTCGGACCTTCAGGGATGTAAAAGAAGTACTTATTTATTTTCGGAGCCTTCCGAGCAAGGATCAAGGCGGCGCCAATGAGCTCCTGCTCTGTCGAGTCCGCAAAGAATCCGATGGAGTGATAACGCCAGGCCCCTTTCTTCACCTCGCCCCATGAGGGGGATTGGAGGAAAGAGGGGTCGAGTTCGCTCCTATATATAAGGAATGCCTGGTGCTCCGCGCTTGAAATTTGGCGAATCTCCACAGGGGGAGCCTACGGCCCTCCCCAGGGATTTCGCCCGTGTCGCTGGGGGGCGATAGATTACGCCCAACGCAATAACCCTCCTGCTACGGAACGACCGTAGCCGTTTAGTCCAGAGGAGGTGGGGATTATGCGACGTTACGAAATGATGGTCATCCTCGACCCAGATCTTGAGGAACGGACCGTTGCTCCTTCACTAGAGACATATCTCAAAATCATCAAGGATTCTGGTGGTTCAGTAGATCGTCTCGATATTTGGGGTCGACGCCGAATGGCATTTGAGATTGCAAAGAAGCCCGAGGGCATCTACGCAGTCGTTGATATGAAATGCGAACCGGCAGCGATCAAAGAGTTGGATCGCCAACTCAATCTCAATGAAGCAGTGCTTCGCACCAAAGTAATCCGTCCCGGAAAATAGTTAGTAAGTAATAGATAATTCATAACTACGAGTAGATAGAGAAGAAGGTATACAGATGGCTGCTGGAGATACAGTAATCACCATCATCGGCAATTTAGTTGACGATCCAGAATTACGCTTTACACCAAACGGTGCAGCGGTTGCGAAGTTTCGCATCGCTTCCACACCGCGTTACCTCGATAAGGCAACGAATGAATGGAAAGATGGAGATTCGCTCTATCTCTCTTGCAATGTTTGGCGTCAAGCAGCCGAAAATGTTGCCGAATCACTTACCCGCGGAATGCGAGTCATCGTTCAAGGACGTTTAAAGCAACGCTCCTATGAGACAAAAGAGGGCGAGAAGCGCACTGTGTACGAGATTGAGGTCGACGAAGTCGGTCCATCGCTACGCAATGCAACTGCCAAAGTATCAAAGACCAACCGAGCAGGCGCTGGTTCAAGCGCTGGTGGAGCAAGTAGCGGAGGCAACGACGATCCATGGGCTGCATCAGGTTCCTGGGGTTCACCAGTCGGCGCTAACGACGAACCTCCGTTCTAAACCAAATATCAGATATTTATAAGGAGAAATAAGAATGGGATCCAAAGAGAAAAAGGGAAAGGCCCCTCGAGGCAAAGCTGCAGCGCAGCTCAAGCCATTTAAGAAGAAGCCAAATCCCCTCGATAAACTTGATTACATCGATTACAAAGATACAAATCTGCTCCGTCGCTTTATCTCTGATCGCGGCAAGATTCGTTCCCGCCGCATCACGGGAGTAAGTGTCCAGCAGCAGCGCGAATTGGCACGTGCAATCAAAAATGCACGCGAGATGGCGCTTCTTCCCTACACCTCGACGGCTCGCTAAGGGAGAGTGAACTACTAATGAAACTCATCCTTACTCAAGAGGTAGCTGGCCTTGGACATCCTGGAGATGTCGTTACAGTAAAAGATGGCTTTGGCCGTAACTTCCTTATTCCACGTGGCAAGGCAATTGCGTGGTCACTTGGCGGCGAGAAGCAAATCTCCTCAATCCGCCGTGCACGTAAGGCGCGCGAAATCCGCGATGTCGAGCATGCTCGTGAGATTAAGTCATCGCTCGAAGGTGCTGGCATCACAGTGGGCGCAAAGGTAGGTAGCGCAGGTCGCCTTTTTGGTTCAGTAACTGAAAAAGATATTGCGCTCGCCGTTAAGGCAGCAACCGGCATCGAACTCGATCGCCATCGCATTAAGACCAATGGCCATATCAAGAGCCTTGGTCGCCACGTCGTGAAGATCTCCCTCGCATCAAATGTCTCGGCAAATGTTGCAGTTGAGGTAGTTCCTGCGTAACGAGAAGATTCGTTAGCTAACGGCCCTCGAGATTTCTCGGGGGCCGTCTCTCTTTTCTGCGCTCTGTTCTCTGCTCAATAGGTGAGATGGCGCTTTTTTTCTCTCTCCACAAGTGAGAGCGGCTATTTCTGCCGGTAGTTCAGGGTTTGGCGCGAGTTCTCCCCATCCCATCCACAGGCCATCAACAGCGAAGGCGCCCTTTCCCACATTCCCTCCAACACCTAGCCCCACACCCTCGCTGGCAATGTCACCGGGTACTTCTATAGTCACGCAGAGGGAAATCGCATCGGAACTCTCCGTGGAGGTGTCATATGTCAGTTGCTGAACTTCCGCAACGTGGCGATGGCTTTGAACGCGTTCCACCTAATGACACTGTTGCAGAACAAGGCGTTCTTGGCGGCATGTTGCTAAGCACAGATGCCATTGCTGATGTAGTTGAAACACTTCGAGGAAATGATTTCTATCGCCCCGCTCATCAAACAATTTTCGAGACAATCCTTGATCTTTATGGCCGCGGTGAACCTGTTGATGCAGTCACAGTCTCCGCTGAATTAACCCGCAATGGTGATCTCACGCGAGTTGGCGGCGCACCATACTTACATACGCTCATCGCCTCAGTTCCCACCGCTGCAAATGCGGGATATTACGGAAAGATTGTCCGTGAGCGCGCAATCTTACGTCGTCTCGTTGAAGCGGGAACGAAGATTGTGCAAATAGGTTATGCGAGCGAAGGCGATGTCGACGATGCAGTCGATGTTGCTCAAGCTGAGGTCTATGCAGTCACTGAACGGCGCGTGAGTGAGGATTATCAACAACTGAGCACTCTCCTTCCTGGAACGCTCGATGAGATTGAAGCAATTGGCGCTCGCGATGGCCAACTCACCGGCGTGCCCACTGGTTTTAAGGATCTCGATGAATTGACCAATGGTTTACACCCAGGGAATATGGTGGTCCTTGCCGCTCGCCCTGCAATCGGTAAATCAACGCTTGGTTTGGATCTAGCGCGCAATGCCTCGATAAAACATGGCTTAACTTCAGTCATCTTCTCACTCGAAATGGGCAAGAGTGAGATCACGATGCGAATGCTCTCTGCTGAGGCGCGAGTGCCCCTGCAAAATATGCGTTCCGGAAATCTCAGCGATGATGAATGGACGCGACTTGCTCGTCGTGTAGGTGATATTTCTAATGCCCCGCTCTTTATTGATGATTCACCAAATCTCAATATCATGGAGATTCGCGCCAAAGCCCGACGATTGAAACAGCGTCATAATCTCAAACTCGTCATCATCGATTATCTGCAGTTGATGACCAGCGGCAAGCGCGTGGAGAATCGCCAGCAAGAGGTCTCCGAATTCTCTCGACAATTAAAACTTCTTGCGAAGGAGCTCGATTGCCCTGTTGTAGCTATCTCACAGCTCAATCGTTCACCGGAGCAACGCTCAGATAAGCGTCCGATGCTCTCGGATCTCCGTGAGTCAGGCTCTATCGAGCAAGATGCCGACATGGTGATCTTGCTTCATCGTGAAGATGTCTACGAACGTGACTCTCCTCGTCAAGGCGAAGCAGATCTCATTGTCGCCAAGCATCGTAATGGACCAACGAAAACAGTAACCGTTGCATTCCAAGGGCACTTCTCACGTTTTGTTGATATGGCCCAACAGCTATAACACTGCTTTAGCTGTCTGCTCCGGCACGAGATCGTTCGGTCAAATAGATTCCCACTAAAACTGTAGCGCCACCAATTATCTGAAGTGGCGTGAGCGCCTCGCTTAAAACCAACCAGGCAATTCCGCCAGCAATCACGGGCTCCAACATCGCAATCACACTTGCTTGTGAAGCGGGGATACGTTTCACGCCATAGGTAATAAATAGGTAAGGCAAGATTGATCCGAAGATAATAAGAATGGCAATTAACTGCCACCCTGTGATGTAGTTACCCGGACTTAACTCTTCTAATGAAAGCTGAGCGGTAAAGATTTCGGTAGGAAAACTCCATATCGGCTGCACAATCGCCAGAGAGAGCGCGGCAAATCCGAAGACATAGACGAGCAGGCTTAGACCATCTCGGATTTTGACCGTTGCCTCTAATCGTAAGAAGTAATAGGCGAGAAAAAGCGCATCGATAAATGCAGCAATAACACCGAGCCCGTCGAGTTTGAGTCCACTCCAAATTTCAGTGACGAGGAGCAGGCCAGCCAGGGCAGTTCCGATACCCCACCACATCATGGGTTTGACGATTTGATGGCGGAAGAAACGGATGAATAGCGCGATCCAGATGGGGGCGGTGAACTCGATAACCAGCGTGATACTCACCGGCATTCGAGTAACGGCGAAGAAGTAGAAGGCTTGGACGCCAGCAATTCCGAAGAGCCCCATCATGAAGAGGTTTGGCAGCTCTTTTCGAGTGACTCGGAGCGCCTGTCGATTGGTGATGAGCAAGAAAAGTAGAAGTGCGAGAAAGACTCCGGTGGTACGAATCTGGGTGAGGCGAA
>JBEAMN010000077.1:0-8463 GCA_041165945.1 Actinomycetota bacterium | reverse complement strand
CGTGGGGGAGCGGGTCGAGCTTGAGATTTCCGCTATCGCACATGGCGGGGAGAGCATCGCTCGTTTTGATGGCTGGGTCTTCTTCGTGCGATATGCGATACCAGGTGAAAAGGTCATCGCGGAGATTACCCAGGTGGGCAAGAGCTTTCATCGCGCAGATGCGGTGGAGATCATCACGCCATCGCCCGATCGGATCACGCCACGCTGTCGATACTTTCACCCAGGCGGATGTGGTGGCTGCGATTTCCAACACATCACTCTTGATCGTCAACGTGAACTTAAATCTGAGGTGATCACCGAACAATTTAAACGACTTGCCAAGATTGATCTCACAATTCCTGTTATTCCGATACCGGATGTGGGGCACGTAGATAATCCTGGCTTTCACTACCGAACTCGACTATCGCTTCATATCAATGAGGATGGACGAGCTGGCTTTCACAAGGCTCGCTCTCATGAGGTATTACCCATCAATGAGTGCGTTGTAGTCGCCGAGAGTTTGCATTTACACGATGTGCTTGCAAAAAGTTATGTAGGGATAAGTCAGGTGCAGATTCCTGATCAGATGCGAACCGAGCAGATTGTCATTCGAGGCAAGAGCTATCTATTTCAGGTGAGTCGAGAGAGTTTCTGGCAAGGCCATATCAAGGCAGCGGAAGTATTGGGTGAAGCGGCTCTCGAAATTCTGAAACCAGAGAGAGGTGAGCGCGCACTTGATCTCTATGGGGGAGTTGGGCTCTTTGGAAAGTTGTTAGCCGATCATGGCGCGCAGGTTGAGATCATCGAATCGAGCGAATCAGCGGTCCGCGATGGGATCGCAAATCTCAAAGAATTTCCCAATGCGCGCTATCACCATGGTGATGTTGCGAAGAAGATTGGTGAGATCAAGAGCGCAGATATCGTGCTCCTTGACCCACCTCGTAGCGGCGCAGAATTCGAAGTTCTGCGAAAAATTGCAGCGCTTGCCCCGCGCGCCATCTGCTACATCTCCTGCGATCCCGCCTCTCTTGCGCGAGATTCCGCTCGTCTTGCCGAGCTTGGCTACGAGATCGCCTCCGCCAGCGCCTACGACCTCTTCCCGCAGACCGCCCATATTGAGTGCGTTTTCTCCTTCAGAAGGGTAATATCTTGATATCAAGATAAATTCTGGGGGCGGACGATGAGCAAAAATTCATTCTCTTCAAAGCGGAGTTTCACAAGTAGCGGTAAGACGCTCGAGATTTTCGATATTACCGGGCTCGAAGGGGCCGCAACGCTCCCATTTAGCCTCAAGATTTTGCTTGAGAATCTCCTGCGCCATGAAGATGGCGCCAACATCACTGCCGATCAGATTAAGGCGCTGGCAAACTGGGATCCCACCGTTGAACCTGATACGGAAATTCAATTCACCCCTGCGCGGGTGATCATGCAGGACTTTACGGGTGTGCCATGCGTTGTGGATTTGGCGACGATGCGCGAGGCGGTCGTTGAACTCGGTGGTGATCCTGCGAAAGTCAATCCACTTGCGCCCGCCGAACTTGTCATTGATCACTCAGTGATTGCCGATGTTTTCGGACGCCCCGATGCATTTGAGCAGAACACCGATATCGAATACCAACGTAATCATGAGCGGTACCGATTCCTTCGTTGGGGGCAAACTGCTTTTGATGAATTTAAAGTGGTGCCACCTGGAACGGGAATTGTCCACCAGGTCAATATCGAATATCTAGCGCGAGTGGTAATGGTCCGTGAAGTTGACGGTGTGCATCGCGCATATCCGGACACTGTTGTCGGAACTGATTCGCATACCACGATGGTCAATGGCCTTGGCGTACTTGGTTGGGGAGTAGGTGGCATCGAAGCCGAGGCTGCGCTACTTGGTCAGCCAGTCTCGATGTTGATTCCTCGCGTTGTCGGATTTAAGTTAACGGGAGAACTTCCCGTTGGTACTACCGCAACAGATTTAGCGCTGACTATTACTGAACAACTTCGCAAACATGGCGTCGTCGGTAAGTTCGTAGAGTTCTATGGTCCTGGGGTGGCAGCAGTTCCAATGGCCAATCGCGCCACGATCGGAAATATGAGCCCAGAGTATGGCTCTACCTGCGCAATCTTCCCGATTGATGAGGAGACCATCAATTACCTTCGATTAACTGGACGGAGAGAGGAGCAACTTGCTCTTGTCGCCGAATATGCCAAGGCGCAAGGTCTATGGCATGAGCCCAATGCAACCCCTCGTTACTCAGAGCATCTGGAATTAGATCTCTCGACAATTACCCCTTCGATTGCCGGACCTAAGCGACCACAAGATCGTATTGCGCTCAATCAAGCGAAGCAGAAATTCACCGAAGCTCTTCCTTCATACATCCGCGAAAAAACTGCAACCGAACCTGTTTCGGTGTCGATGAGTGGGCAGAACTTCACATTAACAAATGGCGATGTGGTCATCGCGTCGATCACCTCGTGTACCAACACCTCTAATCCTTCGGTGATGGTGGGAGCTGCGCTATTGGCGAAGAAGGCGGTCGAAAAAGGTTTGAAAGCCAAGCCATGGGTGAAGACTACGCTGGCACCAGGCTCAAAGGTGGTCACTGATTATTATGATCGCGCCGACCTCACTCGTTATATGGAGGCGCTTGGTTTTAATCTCGTGGGTTATGGTTGCGTGACCTGCATCGGCAACTCCGGTCCACTTCCTGCTGAAATCTCGAGCGCGATTAACGAGAAGGATCTTGCAGCGGCAGCAGTCCTCTCGGGAAATCGAAATTTCGAGGGTCGAATCTCACCTGACGTGCGAATGAATTATTTGGCTTCACCACCACTTGTTGTTGCCTACGCAATTGCCGGCTCGATGAATCACGATTTCCAGAAGGATCCACTTGGCGTTGATAAGAGCGGAGCTCCGGTCTTCCTCAAAGATATCTGGCCGAGTGCACAAGAGATCGAAGCGGTCGTCGCCAATTCCATAACCTCCGAGATGTTCCGAAAAGATTATGCATCCGTCTTTGAAGGCGATCATCGCTGGAAAGCGCTTGATACCCCAACAGGTGAAACCTTTGAATGGGATCCGCAATCAACGTATGTCCGTAAACCTCCCTACTTTGAGGGGATGCCACGAAACCCAGTACCCGTTCGCGATATCGCGGGCGCACGAGTACTTGCCATGCTTGGGGACTCGGTAACGACAGATCACATCTCACCTGCCGGAAATATCAAAGCTGACTCTCCTGCAGGTAAGTATTTGCAGAGCCATGGCGTTGAACGAGCAGATTTCAATTCATACGGTTCCAGGCGTGGAAATCATGAAGTGATGATTCGGGGAACTTTTGCAAATATCCGTCTCAAGAACTTACTTCTCGATGGGATCGAGGGAGGATTTACGAAAAACTTCCTCGATGGCGGAGCGCAAAGCACGATTTATGATGCATCGGTTGCCTATCAAAGCGCCGGAATCCCGCTGGTGATTCTTGCAGGTAAAGAGTATGGCTCTGGTTCATCTCGCGACTGGGCAGCGAAGGGGACTGCTCTACTTGGCGTGAAAGCAGTGATTGCTGAGTCTTACGAACGAATCCATCGCTCTAACCTGATTGGCATGGGAGTGCTACCACTTCAATTCCATGATGGACAGAGCGCACAATCGCTCGGCCTTAGCGGGGATGAGGTTTTTACCATCACCGGAATTCAAGCGCTGAATTCTCATACAATCCCTACAACTGTTGAGGTCGATGCGAGCGGTAAAAAATTTACTGCGAAAGTGCGTATCGATACCCCCGGCGAAGCCGATTACTACCGCCATGGTGGAATCATGCAATACGTGCTCCGCTCCCTTATCTCGAGCGCTTCCTAGCGCCCCCGATAGACTAAGCGCGTGAAACCCTCCCTTTTGGATTCTGCGCGCTCACCAGAGGAGCTCAAGAAGATTGCCCCGGAGCTGTTGCCTGAACTCGCTGGAGAGATTCGGGAATTTCTTATTCAATCGGTGGCAAAGAGTGGTGGCCATCTCGGTCCAAACCTAGGCGTAGTCGAATTGACGATTGCCCTCCACCGAATTTTCGATTCGCCGCGCGATGTCATTCTTTTCGATACTGGCCACCAGAGCTATGTCCACAAATTGTTAACCGGACGAGGGGAGGGCTTTAGCAAACTTCGTCAACGTGGCGGAACTGCCGGTTATCCCAATCGTCGCGAGAGCGAACATGATGTCATCGAGAATTCACATGCCTCGACCGCCCTCTCGTGGGGCGATGGCATCTCGCGCGCATTTGCCTTGCAACAAATCTCCGATCGCACCGTGGTAGTTGTAGTGGGCGATGGCGCCCTCACCGGGGGAATGGCCTGGGAGGCGCTCAATAACATCGCTGCAACCAAAGATCGCTCTCTAGTGATCCTTGTTAACGATAACGAGCGCTCCTATAGCCCAACAATCGGCGGTATCTCTAACTATCTCACCACCCTTCGAGCCACAAAGGGTTACGAAAGATTTTTAGAGTGGGGAAAGAACGTTCTCGAGAAGACACCGGTAGTTGGCCAACCAATCTTTGAAACTTTGCATGGAATGAAAAAAGGGATCAAAGACATCATTGCACCACAAGGGATGTTCGAGGATCTTGGCTTGAAATATTTAGGTCCAGTAGATGGCCATGACATCGAAGCGATGGAGAACATCCTTAAAGCGGCGAAAGATTTTGGCGGTCCGGTCATTGTGCATGCGATTACCGAAAAGGGGCGAGGTTTTGCTCCCGCCATTGAAGACGAGGCTGAGAAATTCCATGCGGTTGGTCCAGTAGATCCTGAGACGGGCGAATCACTCTCGACTACTGGGAAAACATGGACCTCAATCTTCTCTGACGAGTTGGTCGCAATTGGCAAAGAGCGGAGCGATGTAGTTGCCATTACAGCGGCGATGCTTGGTCCAACTGGCCTAGATAAGTTTGCAGAGCACTTTCCCGAGCGGACATTTGATGTTGGAATTGCAGAACAACATGCAGTAGCCAGCGCTGCCGGTATGGCATACGGGGGATTGCGCCCTGTCGTGGCGCTCTATTCGACCTTCCTTAATCGCGCCTTCGATCAATTGCTACTTGATGTCTCGCTCCATAAAGCGCCGGTTACCTTCGTACTCGATCGATCGGGAATTACCGGTGATGATGGCCCTTCGCATCATGGCATGTGGGATCTTGCGCTCACCGGCATTGTTCCCCATCTGAAAGTGGGAGCACCTCGCGATGGTGCACGTTTACAAGAGTTACTCCGTGAATCACTCGCTATTACCGATCAACCATCAGCTATCCGTTTCCCCAAGGGTAGCGTCGGAGCAGATATTCCAGCATTTGAACGGCGCGATGGGCTCGATGTGCTCTACCGTGGTGAAAGCGCAGATATTTTGGTAGTGAGCATTGGTGCGATGGCAGCCATTGCAGTCGAAGCGGCCGCACAGGCATATCGCGAAGGGGTGGGCGTGAGCGTCATCGACCCACGATGGGTTAAACCGCTATCACCAGCGCTCATCACTATGGCTCAGCGCTACTCCCACGTTGTGGTGATTGAGGATGGCATCCGCCATGGCGGAATTGGTAGCGCTATCAGTGAGAGCATGCGCGATGCTGGAGTAGATATTCCAGTTCATTCGATTGGAATTCCACTCACCTTCATTGAACATTCAAAGCGCGCCGAAATTCTTCACGATCTTGGAATTACTGGGCAACAAATTGCGCGGAGCCTAGTCGAGCTCCGTTCGACGGGAGAGTTACCCCTTATGGAAGGGATGCAACGCCCTTCGGATGAAAACGCTGACCAGTCGCGCTCTCGCTAATTCCAGTTCGGTCGAGGTAAGGCAAAATTCCGCCGAGATGTAACGGCCATCCTGTCCCCAGCAACATGCAGAGATCGATTTCGGCCGGAGTTGCCACCACACCTTCATCGAGCATCATTCGCGCCTCTTGAGCAAGAGCGGTGAGCGCACGAGTGCGGACCTCATCGGCGCTCGAGGGCTTACTGCCCTTCTCGATACATGCAGCGGCGTCAGGGTTAATGACGAGGTTGCCCTTCTCATCTTTGTTGTAGAAGGTTCGGACCCCATTTTTTACAAGTCGTTCGATAGTTGGGCTGACTCGGTAACGATCTCCAAGCGTTGCATTGAGAGTTTGCGCAACGTGGAGCGCCACCCCGGGGCCAACTAGCCCGAGAAGTTCAAAGGAACTCATCGGCAATCCCAGCGGCGTCATCGCACTGTCCGCAACTTCAGGTGAGGTTCCTTCATCGAGTGCATCCGTGATCTCTCCCATGAAGCGCATGAGAAGGCGATTGACGACAAAGGCAGGTGCATCTTTAACGATGACCATAGTCTTCTTAAGTTCCTTGCCGATAACGACCGCAGTGGCAGTAGTTGCATCGTCGGTATGTGGCGTCCGTGCAATTTCGAGAAGTGGCATCACAGCGACAGGATTAAAGAAGTGGAATCCGATTACTCGCTCGGGATTCTTCAAGTGATCTGACATCTTCGATACCGATAATGACGAGGTATTCGTCGCCAGGATGCACTCAGGAGAGATGATTGTCTCAAGTTCGCTAAAGAGCTTACGTTTGATCTCCATCTCTTCAAAGACTGCTTCAATGATGAAATCACATGGAGCAAAATCCTTGTTATTTGTACTACCGGTGAGAATATTTTTTAGCCAGCCAGCCTCTTCAGCTCGCATCCGGTTCTTAGATACCAAGGTATCGAGTTCATTATGGATCCAGGCTAAGCCCTTATCGACACGGGCTTGATCAAGATCGGTGATATGAACTGGAACTTTGAGGTTTCGCAGAATCAATAGCGCCAACTGGGAGGCCATCAAGCCTGCACCAACAACACCCACGCGAGTGACCTTTCTGGCGAGGGCTGGCTTTGGTGCACCTTCCACTTTCTTCTTACTCTTCTGGATCAAATTGAAGGCGTATATCGATGCTCGGAAGGGATCGCCCATTACTAACTCATTGAGCGCATCATCTTCAGCGGCAAAACCTGAATCACGTGTTGCCGTTCGCGATTGCGCCATCAACGCGAGCGCTAATCGTGGCGCATCAACTGGTGCTGCACCATACTTTTTCGCTTTTGCCGCAGCGCCAATTTCAGCTGCTGATTGCCATGCTCCATCATCTGTTAGGTGATTGGCCCGTTCGATTTTCTTCTTTCCAGAGAGCACCTCTGCGGCAAAGGAGAGGGATTTCTCGAGAAAATCAGCGGGAAGATAGACAGCATCGACAATTCCAAGTTCAAGGGCTTCAGGCGCCTTGAGCATCGTGTTGTTGTTGAGCGCATTGACCATGATGACCTTGGCCGCCTTTTCGGGGCCAATCAATTGCGGCAATAACGTTGCCCCGCCCCATCCTGGAACCAATCCAAGGAATACCTCTGGGAGGGCGACAAAAGCGGTGCTGGCAAGTGTTCGGTAATTACAGTGCAGACCAATTTCTAGTCCGCCACCGAGGGCTAGCCCGTTTATAAATGCGAAAGTAGGTTTGCCAGACTCGCCTAAGCGACGGAACACATCGTGTCCTAATTTTCCAAAGGCTCGCGCTCGCGCACCATCTGTAACGCTAGCAACTCCACTGAGATCAGCGCCTGCTGCGAAAATAAATGGCTTTCCGGTCACGCCAATCGCATCTGCGCCAGAGGCGAGCGCGCTATCAATTGCGTTATTGAGCTCGGTTAAACCTTGAGGACCGATCGTGTTTGGTCGGTTGTAATCCAATCCATTATCCAATGTGATGAGCGCAAGTTTTCCTACGAAACCAAATGCGCGTAGATCTACTTCGCGGACTACTGCTTTTGTAACTACTTCTTCTGGAGTGGTAGCGCTCACGATTATTTCCCACTCTTTCCAGTGAAGTGCGGGTTCTCCCAAATGATGGTGCCACCCATTCCTAATCCGATACACATCGTCGTAATTCCATATTGCACCTCAGGATGCTCCTCGAAACCACGGGCGAGATTGAGGATGAGGCGAATTCCTGAAGAGGCGAGTGGATGTCCAACGGCAATTGCACCGCCATAGATATTTACCCGCGGATCATCATCAGCGATAGCGAAGTGATCCAAGAAGGCTAAGACTTGAATGGAGAAGGCTTCATTTACCTCAAAGAGGCCGATTTGATCGATGGTCAGCCCCGCTTTGTCGAGAGCCTTGATGGTTGCCGGAACTGGACCGTAACCCATGATCTCGGGAGCAACTCCAGCAAAGGCGAAGGTGAGTAACTTTGCTTTGGGTGTGAGTCCACGTTTTTTCGCTTCACGATCGCTCATGAGAAGGGCGGCAGTTGCACCATCATTTAACCCCGCTGCATTGCCAGGTGTCACACGTCCCGCTGGTCGAAATGGAGTTTTTAGCCCTGCTAAACCTTCCATCGTTGTGGTTGGTCGTGGTGGTTCATCGACGGTAGCAACGCCCCAACCTAATTCTGGCGAGCGAACAGCTACTGGAATTAAATCGCGTTGAATCT
>JBEAMN010000076.1:0-5295 GCA_041165945.1 Actinomycetota bacterium | reverse complement strand
AGTAATCGTTATCAGCCACTTCTTCTAAACGTCTCACGAGAGCACTCTTATCTCTCCCTGCGACAAAGTTGATACCTACTGCCTCACCTAGAGCATTGACTACTTTCTTAGATAGTTCCTTGATATTGCCATTGCTATCAACTGTGTATTTCACCTCTTCTTCAGCAACCTTTGAAGTATTTACACAGATGAAAGATTGATCCTTCTCGATAAGCGGTTTGATTCTTTCGAGAACTTTGGCATCAAAAACAACGTCACCGTTCATCCAGAGCACCCCGCCATCACAACTTGCTTTGAGGGCTCGCCAGAGACTCTTGCTGGTATTTGTCTGGTCGAAGAGCTCGTTATAAATAAAAACTGCACGAGGGTGAGCTTCCATGATCATTTCCATTTTGAAACCTACGACAACACCAATTCGAGCCTGCTCACCAAAAGCCGATGAGATGTTGCTCATCTGTTGCTCCATGATGGTGCGACCATCTTTTAGTGGTGTGAGCGGTTTAGGCCATGGTTTTCCAAGGCGGGTACCCATTCCTGCCGCGAGGATAATTACTTGCTGAACCACGTCACTCCCTTACTGACTACGTCGCACTCGAGAGAGCGCAGATACAGATGTATCGTGCTCAGCAATGGTGCGTTCTAGCTCTCTGTAGAAGGCAGCGGTGCTCTCGCCCGCTGCAATTCCTCCGAAATAGTACCGGCAGACCTCTTGTCTCTTATCGAACAACTCGTCGTGAGCGAGCACCCTTGTCAAAGCACCACTCAAACCACTGATTGTCGTTTGATCAATGATGTATGCCGCCTTCGCTACCGGAGATTCCGCCTCTAATTCCAATCGGCTACTCCGTCGATCAGAGAGAAAGATGGCTCCTGATGGTTTGAGATAGAGATAATCAAGCGTCACGCTGGAGATGTCGCTTATGAGTAAATCTGTATCTTTGAGAACGCTCAGCACATCGCCTGCGAGATGAATTTCATGAGGTCCTCGCGCCAGTCTTTTCATGATGTATGCATGGGCATCAGAAATCAACGGATCCTTTGAATCCATGATTCGTGGATGGGGTTTATAGATAACGCGGCAACCGGATTGAGCAAGTGCAGCATCAATGATTGCAATACCGTAACAATCCATGGAGGTGTAATTATTGGCTTCATCCTCACCCTCCCACGTAGGAGCGTAGGTGATCGTCTTCATAACGCTTTTCTCAAGTATTGGCGTAGTCTCAAGATCGAGTTGCGGTCGTCCGATGGGAATTAGTTTCTTCTCATCGATCCAGGCCACTGCAGAGAGGTATCTATCTTTAGCGGCAGCACCCGCGACAAAAACTCGGTCATATGCCTTTGATTGATTACTCACCATTGATATTTTATCGCTCTCACCATGATTCACATGGATATGCGCAGCTTGTTGATAGGCAAGTGTTTGGAAATTTTGATAAGAGTTGTTTACATAGATTAGGGCTTTAAATTTAGAAAGCTCCAAAAGTTGCATGAGTAAGTCATATGTCCGCGCATGTACTACTAAAAGCGATGTGATTTTCTGGAGCTCTTCGGTTGTTGCAGCATGACGGGTGATAATCATTGGCCGCAAATGTGCAGGAGCTTTCTCAAAGACTGGAATCCATTGCGCAATCTGATAGATCTTGGAGGGGGTATCGGCAAAGAAAGCAGCCACTCGATGGTTCTGCGCGCTATCTGTAGTGAATGGCAGTAATTCCGGCGGGAAGACCAGGCGCCAGAGCGTCTTGGTTTTTCGCTTGAGCACCCGATAGAGACGCGCAACTGGGTTACGATCTCGTCGTCGTTGCGCCATTTTTCACCATCTTTTCATCTCTGCACCAGGGGTTGGAATAGAGTACCCGCTATGGGGAGAGAACCGAGAGAAATGAGCGATAAATCCCTTCGGTTGCGCGCTGCAGCGCGAGCAGATGATGGCTTTTTCTCCACCTTTGTCTTAAGGAAAATCTCAAGGACTTTCACAAATGCATTAGTAGAGACTTCAATAAAACCAAATACTGTTACAGCGATATCGATAGTTATGGGGTTATTAGCCGCATACATAGCCTCGACTGGAAAATATTTCGCCAGTGGAATTGTATTTCTCTTCTCCCTAGTTCTTGATTGCGTGGATGGCGAAATTGCCAGATATAAATCAGAATTTTCAGCCCTGGGTGCGTGGCTAGATGCGCTCGCCGATCGGGTAAAGGAGTTCGCTTATATTGGGGCGCTTGCATACAGCACTAATGATGCGCGGACTTGGTGGTTGGCACTGGCTTTAGTGATTCTCCAAACTGTTCGACACCTGAGTGACTATAACTTCGTAAAACTGCAAGATTTATATGAAGAGAAAGTTACAACCTCAGCTGGCACGCGGTCAGGGCTTCGTTACTGGATGAAGAAGGTTTTAAATTTACCAATCGGTGAGCGATGGTTGCTCCTAGCCTTTCTCCCACTATTTACCTCCATTAATGATTCGTTTCGAGTGATTATCATTTTAGGAATCTTCTCTTTTATCTTTGTAGTTCTCGCTCGCGCACGGAGAATTTTCACCTGGCCAGATAAATTGCTTTCCGCACCATTCTTAGTTGTGCAGCGAGATACCGTGATTCCGATTAGGATTTCTGGGTCAAAGATTGCTTGGACATTTCCCTCTATCCTGCGTGGGTGTGAACTAGTCGCGCTACTCATCATTCCTCTAAAGATTTCTCCAGCGCTGCAATTTCTTTTGATTGTTTCGGTAGCGCTCTGGCATTATGCAAATCTTTATGATTCCCTGCAGGGGCGTTCGACGAGATATGGTCGAGCAGGGTTGCGGGTTGCAGGTCGAATTTCCCTCTGCCTACTTGCATATGCTCTTGGGCTTGATAGTGAGATTGTCACTGGCTTAACCATTTATCTGGCTCTGCTCATCATTGTGCGTGGCGGGCATAATGTAGCCAAGGGGGCGATATGAGCCAGCGAATTTCAATCAGTGAGCTAAGAGCAGTGACGCAACCTGAATCCGTGCGTGGTCGAGCAAATTCAGAGCATTGGGTTGCAGACTTATATTTGCGTGAGATCTCACCGTACCTCACGCGCGTACTCCTGCGAATGAATTTCTCGCCTAACGCTGTTACTTGGTTGATGATTCTCACTGGTCTCTCCGCAGCCCTTTCATTATTGATTCCAGGGCTACTTGGCGTCTTTTTGGCATTGGCCTTAGGTCAGTTGCAGATGCTCTGGGATTGTTGCGACGGAGAGATTGCGCGATGGAAGAAGCAGTTTTCACCGACAGGGATCTTTCTCGACAAGTTGGGTCACTATCTCACCGAGAGCGCTATTGCTGTTGCGCTCGGGCTGCGCCTTACAGGATGGCCAGAAAAATCATTTGACTCAAGTAATTACTCGTTAATTGGCGCGCTCTTTGCGCTCATTATCGTTCTCAATAAAGCGCTCAACGACGCAGTCCATATCTCGCGTTATTTTGCTGGCTTACCAAAACTAGAGGATCGAGAATCTGTTGGGAAATCGCGAAGTTCGCTCATCGGAATGATGAAGGGAATTTTTAAGTTCATACCGCTTCATCGTATGTTTCACTCAGTGGAAATGACCATATGGATTTTTGCACTGACTATTCTTAGTACTCTTCTTGATGTAAAACTCCTAGAGAGCCTCTTTACTTGGATAATTCCATTAATCCTTCTCGTCTTTTTTGGCCACTTAGTAAGCATTCTTACTTCGAATAAGTTACGAGCAGGCGAATAAAAAGGTGAATAGAAGAGTTGGTGCAGTACTTCTCACTATGGGTAAGCGCCCAACAGAATTGGCACGCGCCCTCCAGTCATTGAAGAGTCAGGTGGGTATCGAATTAGACCTAGTAATCGTGGGGAATAGTTGGAACCCAGCATCGACATACCCAAATGAAAAAACTCATTATTTGCCCGAGAATCTCGGGATACCTGCCGGAAGAAATGCTGGTGTCTCACAAGTGTCAGGTGAATTTCTCTTCTTTCTCGATGATGATGCTTATTTAGATTCAACAACTGCGCTTGTTGCTCTGATAACCAAGTTCGAACAGCATCCAGAATGGGGATTGATTCAACCGCGAGTAGTACCAGATGGTGAGGGAATTGCGCCATCGCGGTGGATCCCACGATTTCGGATTGGCGATCCTATGGAGAGTTCGCCAGCGACTACTCTGTGGGAAGGAGCAGTGATCATTCGCCGAACCCTCTTTGATGCAATTGGCGGATGGCCAGGAAACTTCTTTTACGCGCATGAGGGTATCGAGTTGGTTTGGCAAGTTTATAACCAAGGGTTTTTAGCATGGTATGCGGCTGATGTAACAGTAAAACACCCAGTTATACAACCTACGCGGCACGCTGAATTTTATCGATTGAATGCTCGCAATCGGGTCTGGTTGGCCAAGCGCAATCTCCCCTTTCCCATCTCGGGCCTTTACATAATTGTTTGGTTTGCTATTTCTATGATCCGAATGCGTGATTTGAGTTCTCTCATCTCTTGGTTGCGAGGGTTGAGCAACGGAATCGGTACAAGCGCTGGAAAGCAGAGGAAATTGAGCTGGAAAGCGCTAGTTGCCCTTGGGCGAGCAGGAAGATTTCCAATCATTTAGTCGATTCTGGCTTAATCAGCCCTTTTTGATTATTCTCTTCACATGTCGAAAAAAGCATCGAGAGTCGCACATTCCTTAGAGAATCTTCTTTTCCAAGCGCGCTGGATATTGGCGCCACTTTACGTGGGTTTGGTTTTCGCACTCATTGCTCTGATTTACCGGTTCATACTTGAATTTATTCATCTTGTTGAGAATCTTGGTCAAAAAGATCCACATGTTTTCACTCTAGATCTTCTTGCTCTCTTGGATTTGACGTTAATCGGCAATCTCATTCTTATAGTTATTCTCGCTGGCTATGAAAACTTCGTTTCGCGAATCGATGCGGCTCACGAATCTGATGATCGACCACATTGGATGGGCACTATCGACTTCTCTGGATTGAAGATAAAGCTGATTGGTTCACTGGTGGCAATCTCTGTCATCGAACTTTTAAAGGATTTCATCGAACTTGCTGGAGATAAAGAGGTTGGCGAGGGGACTATCTGGCGCGTGATTATTCATCTTACTTTTGTCGCCTCCGGAGTTTTGTTCGCACTGATGGATTGGATTGCTGATAAACGCGAAGTGCACGGCCCAAGTTCAGGTGCAAAGAAATAACACGTGCGTTTAGATTTACTTGCTGCGCTAAGTGGCATTCTCATCGCAGCCCAATCGCGGGTTAATGGTGGTCTCTCGGCAGCGCT
>JBEAMN010000075.1:0-3829 GCA_041165945.1 Actinomycetota bacterium | reverse complement strand
AAGTCGCGCGTACAAGGTTGGATTGATGGTCTCTCGCTCTTGCCGTTGGTTATTCCTGTCGTTGCATTCGCTGTGGGTGCGCAGTTAGCCCTTCCGGATGTCGTGAAGAATACTGTCCTCGAATTACCTTTTCTCTATTTTATTCTCTCGCTCCCCTATGCATATCGAGCGCTGGATATTGGTCTGCGTGCAATCCCTCTTAAAACATTGGTCGAGGCAGCGCGAAGTTCTGGTGCGAATTGGCGACGGACTATTACATCGGTGATTGTGCCCATTACTCGCATGGCAGTTCTTGCTACTGTGGCATTGACGTTCGCATTATCTCTCGGTGAATACACCCTGACTGTCCTGCTTCATTGGGACACCTTCCCAACGTGGGTGACTTTTGTAGCACAAGAAAATCTTTTGGGCGCTATTGCGATTTCCATGATGACTTTGATTGTTCCATTTCTACTTCTAGCTGCAATATCGCTACTAACTCCGTCAAACAAAAATGAGAGGTAATCAATGTCGCAGAACAATTTGAAAGTAAAAGCGCTCTCCAAGAAATTTGGGAATGTGGTGGCCTTAAATAATTTTTCGTTGGAGGTCGCTAAAGGTGAATTAGTCACTCTGCTTGGGCCGTCTGGCTGCGGTAAGACAACAGCATTGCGGATAGTCGCAGGGTTGGAGCGTCAGGATTCGGGAACAATCTTTTTAGACTCTCGAGATCTCACTTTAATTCCTGCACACCAGCGCAATATGGGAATGGTCTTTCAAGCATATTCGCTTTTTCCTAATCTGACAGTTGCTGAGAATGTGGCTTTTGGACTAATGATGCGTAAAGTTGATCGCACATCTCGAGTGAAAAGAGCTCATGAATTGCTCGATTTAGTGGGACTTGACTCGCAAAGCGCACGCTTTCCACATCAATTATCAGGTGGACAACAACAACGAGTCGCGTTAGCTCGAGCGCTCGCATTCGAGCCAGAGATTCTTCTCTTGGATGAGCCGTTGTCGGCTCTCGATGCTCAAGTGCGAAGTAACCTTCGTGAAGAGATTCGACGCCTGCAACTTTCCCTTGGTACAACCACACTTTTTGTGACCCACGATCAAGAGGAGGCCATGTCAATATCTGATCGAGTGGGCGTCATGAATGAGGGTAAATTGGAGCAGATTGATACCCCCGACGAACTTTATAATCATCCTAAGAGCGTCTTCGTGGCGAATTTTGTAGGGTTGATGAATCAAGTCTCAGGAATGAAAACTGGTAAGAGCGTTTCAGTCTTTGGCAAGAACCTTAAGGTAAAAAATGAGGTAGTCACAGATGGCCGAGTTTCAGTCTTTATTCGGCCCGAATTTGTGGAACTTGAATGTGCAGAGTCAGATGCAGATGCAAAAGTCATCAGCCGACTCTTTCTCGGTTCGGTATCTCAAGTGATCTGCCAGTTGAATGATGGCACCATCATCCACTCATTGTTAGCCAGCCGAATGTCAGGTGAATTTGCACCAGGAATCCAAGTAAAGATTCGGGTAAACGAAGAAGAGGTGCTCGTATCGCATGGGTAGTTCACTTGAGCGACGGATAGTCCGAATGCATACTGGTAGATCCACTCCATGGGTTGATCTTCAATTTTCTGCGGGTGAAGAACTCGGGGGGCAAGCACCAACGGAAGTCAAGGCGCTTGCTTCTCTAATCCATTTGAGCGACGTACACATATGTGATGCAGCATCTCCGGCTCGACTTGAGTACCTCGATCGCATGGCTGATCCCGACAATCCCCTCTCTCAACTTATGCCCTATGTGGGTAGTTATCGCGCTCAGGAATTTCTTAGTACTCAAGTATTCGAAGCGATGGTTCGAGCGGTAAATGCAATTCCCATCAGTCCAACTACTGGTAAGGCAATTGATTCGGTGGTCATAACAGGAGATGTCATTGATAATGCCCAAGCGAACGAGCTTGAGTGGTATCACACGGTTTTAGAGGGCGGTCAAGTCAATCCAAAGAGTGGACATGCAACGCTCTCGGAGGCTGCCCATTCTTGGACTCAGGCGCAGTACGACCAATTTTATTATCATCCAGATGGACCAGAAGCCGGAGAGGTTCCAGATCGCCCACATACGCTCCATGGATTCCCACATTTCAAGGGGTTACGTGCAGCTGCTGAGGAGCGATTTGTCGCAGAAGGTATGCGCCATAAATGGTTAGCGGTACACGGCAATCATGATGCCCTGATACAGGGGAGTTACCCTCCAGATTCTACGCTCAACGACCTATTGGTAAGCGATAAAAAACTTATAGGCATTGGTGACAATCTCGATTTACAGAAGCTCCTTGAGGGTTATGGTGAAGTTGGCCCTGTTTTCTATCCGCCACTCGATGATATGAACGTGCGCAAGGTGACTCCCGACATGACGCGAGCGGCGATAACAATAAAAGAGTGGAATGAGGTTCACACCAAGTGCGGGCATGACCATGGATTAGACTCACAAACACCTACCATCGCCTATTACTATCGGGATTTTGGAAGCAGAGTGAGATTAATCTGCTTGGATACTGTGAATACATTTGGTGGCTGGCAGGGTTCAATCGATCGTCAACAATTCGATTGGTTATCTTCGATTCTTCAAGAATCTCAAGATTTACTCGTAGTACTAGCTTCGCATCACCCGTTAAAGTGCCTATTCAATGATTATGCTCCGGAAGGCACACCTGTTCCTGCCGCAGAAAAAGAGATTCGATTACTACTAGCTGATTATTCAAATATTCTGCTCTGGTTTGCTGGCCATCTTCATGATAATAAGATTTCTAGTGCAATTCGCGACGATGGCACCCATAATTTTTGGGAAATCAGAACTGCTTCACATATTGATTGGCCACAGCAGGGAAGGTTGATTGAAGTTTGTGAGACAGCGAAGGGTGAAATAGTGATTGCTACTTCGATGATTGATCATGCCGGTCCATTGGTTTTTGTCGGAACATCAACAGAACTCGATGATCCCGTTGCACTCGCTGGATTCTCTCGAGAGTTGGCGGCAAATGATTGGCAAAGATTTAAGCCAGGTCCACATTCTTTTCAATCAACTGCGGGAGAAGCTACTGATCGAAATATGTGGTTGTGGTGTAAGTGATTTACTTGGCGCGTTTTGCTAAGCGCTCTTCATCAAGAATCGTGACTGCGCGAGCCTCAAGGCGTAGCCAATTACGTCCCGCGAAGTCAGCAAGCGCTTTATTGACCGTCTCGCGCGATGCGCCAACTAGTTGCGCCAACTCTTCTTGCGTTAAATCGTGGTTCACGTGGATTCCCTCATCACTCTCACTACCGAAGCGATGAGCTAACTGCAGCAGCGCTTTAGCAACGCGTCCAGGAACATCTGAGAAAACCAAGTCTTCAACAATCGATGCGGTGCGACGAAGGCGTTGCGCAAGTGACTTGAGTAAATGGAAGGCAACCTCAGGGCGGTTACGAAGCAGTTGCTGTAGATCTTCATTCTTCAGCGCAAGTAAGCGCGTATCGGTAACTGCAGTGGCAGTGGAGGCTCGGGGACCAAGATCAAAGAGCGAGAGCTCACCGAACATGTCACCAGGGCCGAGGATGGAGAGGAGATTTTCGCGCCCATCATTGCTGACGGTGCCAAGCTTCATCTTCCCCTCGACAATCACATAAAGGCGGTCGCCCTGGTCGCCCTCAGAGAAGAGGACTTTGCCACGGGTCAGGCGGATCTCATCCATCGATGAGGTGAGTGCACGAGCGGACTCATCATCGAGAGCGATGAAGAGCGGCGCTTTTCGTACCTCTGAATTAGTGGCGTCCATAAGGCAAACTTACCGCGAATCAACCAAGCGCG
>JBEAMN010000074.1:0-3186 GCA_041165945.1 Actinomycetota bacterium | reverse complement strand
AATCCTGACAAGGGACAACAGATCGCAACTGATCTGATCGCTAAGGGTGCGAAGATGCTTCTCGTAACCTGCGACTATGACATCAACGCAAAATCCTCACAGGTTGCAAATGATGCTGGCGTGCTCGTTGTAGCTCCTTGCGTCGGTTCAACTGCCATGGGTCCAGATAATGGCCTTGACCTCGGATACTCGATGGGTTCGGCTGTTCCTGGTGAAGCTGCGATTATGGCTGAGTATGCATTCGAAAACCTTGGCAAGACAGTAACCCTCTTCAAGGATATGTCGATTGCTTACACCACATCACAGTGCGATGCATTCGAGACTCGTTACACCGAACTAGGTGGAACAGTTGTCTCAACACAACAGTTCACACAAACACAGGCTGGCGCACTTGATAAGCCAGTGACCGCACAAGTTGCTAACGCAAAGAAGGATGGCGCAGAAGTCATTGCACTCTGCTCATATCCTGGCGGTGGCGCACAAGCTCTTGCTGCAATCCGAAATGGCGGAGTTAATACTCCAGTCATCTCTGGCTTCGGTATGGATGGTGCGTTCTGGCTCGGTGCAGTTCCAGATCTCAGCAACTTCTACACCGTGACCTACGCATCGGTCTTCGGTGATGATCCAAACCAGAAGGTGGTCGATCTCCTCGCTGCATTCAAGGAGAAGACAGGTCAGGATGCTGCAACTGGTGGTCTCATCACCGGCGCCTCCACGATCGAGGCCTTCAAACTCGCAGCTGAGCGCGCTGGCTCCTTTGATGGTGCCGCTCTCGCAGCAGAGTTCAACAAGTTCCAGGATGAGGACCTCACCGCAGGCCCAACCTCCTTCTCACCAGATCTCCACGTCAACGTGAAGCGACCAATGGCAGTCATCGCTGTCAATGGTGGCAAGCACCAGTTCGTGGAATATCGAGCTGCTGAGAAGCCAGTCCTCTAAGGACCATGTAATTCGCATCTAGCGATTTACACGAACGGGGCGCCCGCCAGTTAAGCGGTGCGCCCCGTTCTATATACCAGAGCCTAAAGTGTGATTCGTAAATAGGGTCAAAGAGATGGAGCGCTAGAGATGTTGACGCAAGGTTTTGCTGCACGTGAGATTAGCAAAGCTTTCGGTGCTCTTCAAGTTCTCGACAATGTCTCACTCACAATAAAGCCACGCGAAACTGTCGGACTACTCGGGCCAAATGGCGCTGGAAAGACCACACTAATAAATATCGTCGCAGGATATGAACCACAAGATGGTGGGACTGTGACTATTGATGGCGCACCACTTGATGGAATGTCACCAGATAAAAGAGCACGTGCAGGAATCGCACGCACCTTTCAATCGGGCCGCCTATTCAACTCACTTACCGTTGCTGAGAACGTCGCGCTCGGAGCACTTGGTGTCGGCGTCTCAAAGAAGATCGCAGAAGAACGCACCGCTTCGACAATTGAAATTCTTGGATTAGAAAGTCTCGCTCCCCTTTCTGCAGGAAGCCTGAGCCATGGCAATGCTCGATTGGTTGGTCTCGCTCGGGCGGTCGCATCACAGCCAAAATATTTGATTATGGATGAACCTGCTGCCGGACTTAATGAGAGTGAAGTACCACGGCTCCTCGGAGCGCTTGCAACAATTCGAGAGAACATCGGTTGTGGCATGTTCTTGGTCGATCACAACGTCGGACTTGTCGCCGAAGCATGTGATCGAGTGGCCGTACTAGCGACAGGAATTTTGATATTTGATGGTTCGCCCCAAGAGGCCCTTGCAAATGCAGAGGTGAAGAGCGCATACCTTGGTGATGCGACGTTTGGTGGTCTCCACTAATGGCAATCTTGGAAGTGAAGGATTTACAGGCCGGTTACGGGAAAGTCGACGTGTTATTTGGAGTTTCTTTCTCTCTAGAACCCGGACAATCCTTGGGAATAGTGGGCCCAAATGGCGCAGGAAAATCCACTTTAATGAAAGCGATAGCTGGAGAGGTTGCTTTGAAATCTGGCTCAGTCCATCTTCAAGGCTCGCCCATCTCAGGCAAGAAACCAGAGGACGTGGTCAGACTCGGACTCTCTCTTGTCCCTGAAGGCCGTCAGATTTTTGGCGGTCTCACCGTGACAGAGAATTTGATGCTTGGACTCACAGGTAGGCGAGATAAGTCATCATCAAAGCAGGCGCTCGATCAAGTGCGCGGACTCTTTCCAGTTCTCAATACCCATGCCGAATATCAAGCAGGGATGCTTTCGGGTGGCCAACAACAACAACTTGCAATCGCTCGAGCCTTGGTTGCAGACCCCAAAGTTCTCCTTCTTGATGAGCCATCGCTAGGACTTGCGCCGACAGTGATCATGGATGTCTTCTCCAAGTTGAAAGAGATCATCGCACTAGGTACCTCGGTTGTGATTGTCGAGCAACGTGCACATCTCGTCACTGCATTCGCCGAAAAGACTCTCATCATTCGCGCCGGCAAAGTGCAAGCTACTTTGACCCCAGAGGACGCCAAAGATGAAGTAGCGCTACGTCGTGCTTATTTCGGGGCAGGTGCATGATGCAAGCCATTCTTGATGCGATCTCACTTGGTGGTACCTACGCACTCGCAGCCCTCGGCTTAGGTCTGGTATTTGGCGTGATGCGATTAGTGAATTTCGCTCATGCCGAACTGATAACTATCTCTGCCTATGTGATGGTTGTGACTAATGATCTACCGCTCTTGATCTCATTTCTGCTGGCATCACTCGTCGCTGCACTTCTTGCGATACTGACTGAGCTTGCGATTTACCGAAGACTTCGAGGTACCGGCCCTGCGATTATGTTGATTGCATCTTTCGGTCTCTCAGTTGGATTACAGAAGAGCTATGAGTTGATATTCGGCGCTCTGCCTCGCTCTGCCGCCGTCGCACCATGGATGACGGGGTCCTTTGAAATTGCTGGCCTTAACTTCACAATCTCAAGCATCGTCACTGTAGGAATTACAATCGCAATTCTCTTAGCGATGGGCTATTTGGTAGAACGAACGACGCTCGGACTTCAACTTCGGGCAGCTGCTACAGACTTCAAAACCGCTCGATTACTCGGTGTTCGATCAAATCGCCTGATTGGCTCGGCATTTGCAATATCTGGAATCTTGGCTTCGGCGGTTGGTTTCATTCTGGTTGTAGAGAATCCGCAAGTCGATCCCATGTTTGGCCTCAACATAACGATCCTTGCACT
>JBEAMN010000073.1:0-6845 GCA_041165945.1 Actinomycetota bacterium | reverse complement strand
ATAATTTCGTCCCAGATTTCGTTCTGGTCCGCGCTGATGGTTCACCTCTTTACACGTTGGCGGTCGCTGTTGATGACGTCTTAATGGAGGTAACGCACATCCTTCGTGGCGAGGATCTGCTCTCCTCGACTCCGCGACAGATTCGTGTTTATCAAGCGATGGGAGTTGCGCCGGCGGATTATCCGCTTTTTGCACATCTACCTTTTGTGATGGGTACTGACAATGCGAAACTCTCTAAGCGAAATGGTGAGACATCTAGTGCTTGGTATCGAGAACAAGGTTTCTTGCCTGAGGCTATTTGTAATTACCTAGCCTTGCTGGGATGGTCACCTGGAGATGATCGCGAAAATCTCACCTTGAGTGAGTTAAGCGAACTGTTCACCATCGAGCGTGTCAATGCTAATCCGGCCCGATTTGATATGAAGAAACTTGAGAATATCAACGGCGATAAGATTCGTGCGCTCACTCTTGACCAGTTCTATCAATGGTCACTTCCCTTCTTGCAACGCGCAAAGGTAGTTGCGACTCCAATAACTCCAGAGCAAGAGCTAGTGGTGAAGCGCGCATTGCCCATCATTCAGGAGCGAATCATCAAACTTGGAGAGATTACACCGATGCTGGCATTCCTTTTCACTGAGAAAGTTGATCTTGATCCAGAATCTGTTGCGAAGTATCTCGATGGCGACTCGAAGGCAATCATTGCTCGCGCTATCGACGTGTTGACACCGTTGCCCACTTGGGATCATCAGAGCATCGATGGCGCACTTCGAACTGCACTTATCGACGAGTTGGGGCTCAAGCCGCGTTTGGCATTTAGCGCTATTCGCGTTGCAGTGACTGGAAGTCATATCTCGCCACCGCTCTTCGAATCGATGGAGATTCTTGGTCGGGAGCGGACCTTGGCCCGTCTTGCGGCGGTGTAACAGGGGCGAAAAGAACGGGTATCCTTAGGGGCTTGCTAGTGGGGTATGGGGTAACTGGCAGCCCAGCGGATTCTGATTCCGTTAGTCTAGGTTCGAATCCTGGTACCCCAGCTAAATAATTTAATAACGTCTCAATAACTCAATAACAGGGCCCCGTCGTCTAGCGGCCTAGGACTCTGGCTTCTCAAGCCAGCTACGAGGGTTCGAATCCCTTCGGGGCTACTCCTAGAAATCTAGTTTTTATTTAAGTATTCAGAGATGCGTGCGGCAGTTGCAATGACTGCTGCAGCATGAGTGCGACCAGGTTGCCTTCCCAATCTTTCAATAGGTCCGCTTAAACTCACTGCTGCAATCACTCTGTTATGCGGTCCGCGGATAGGAGCAGAGACGCTGGCCACTCCGGCCTCGCGTTCACCCACGCTCTGTGCCCACCCACGGCGACGAACTGCGGTGAGAGTTGCCCCATCAAAGCGTGCATTTTTCAGAGTCTTACTAATGCGATCTGGTTCTTCCCACGCGAGTAAAACTTGCGCTGCCGATCCTGCGCTCATCGTTAGCGCCGAACCAACCGGCACGCTATCGCGCAATCCTGAGTGTCGATCAGCGACCGCAACGCATAAACGCATATCTCCTTGTCGTCGATAGATCTGCGCGCTCTCGCCCGTTGCATCACGGAGAGCAGTCAGCGCTGGGCCAGCGATAACGAGCAATCGATCCTCTCCTGCGCTCTGCGCTAATTCACCCTCGCGCGCACCAATAGTGAAACGACCGTGAAGATCGCGAGCGATAAAACGGTGATGCTCTAAGGCAACTGCGAGTCGATGACAGGTGGGTCGGGCAATACTCGTCGCGGCCACCAATTCGGCAAGGGTCATTGGACCCGATTCCAATGCAGTGAGAATTGCAATAGCTTTATCGAGAACGCCAACACCGCTACCCCTAGTGGCGTTACTGTTTTTCATGATATGATATTAACATCTCAAATGGTGAGACGGCAATATGTACATCGACGTGGATTACGGAAGTGAAGCAATGGGAAAGACATTAGCTCAGAAAATCTGGGATGACCATGTGGTCCATAGTGCACCCGGAGAACCCGACCTTTTGTATATCGATCTCCACCTCATCCATGAGGTCACCAGTCCGCAGGCATTTGATGGACTACGCCTTGCTGGGCGAAAAGTTCGCCGACCAGATCTCACAATCGCAACTGAAGATCACAACACTCCAACGATAGATATTGATAAGCCGATTGCAGATCCCGTTTCCAAGCTGCAAGTGGATACCTTGCGAAAAAATGCTGCAGAGTTTGGCCTTCGCCTTCATTCGCTAGGAGATATCGAGCAGGGAATCGTTCACGTAGTCGGCCCACAATTGGGCATAACACAGCCCGGTATGACAATTGTCTGCGGTGATTCACATACCTCGACCCATGGCGCGTTCGGCGCCCTCGCATTTGGCATTGGTACCAGCGAAGTCGAACATGTTCTTGCAACCCAAACTTTGCCGCAAGCAAAACCGAAGATGATGGCGGTCAATGTGGAAGGAACGCTCCGTAAAGGAGTGACGAGCAAAGACATCATTCTTGCTTTGATTGCCAAGATTGGCACAGGCGGTGGACAGGGTTACGTTATCGAGTATCGAGGAAGCGCCATTCGTGCGCTATCCATGGAAGCCCGAATGACGATCTGCAATATGTCGATCGAAGCAGGCGCCCGCGCAGGTCTCATCGCTCCTGATCAAATAACCTTCGATTACATCAAGGGGCGCCCGCATGCACCTGAAGGTGCGCAGTGGGAGAGCGCAGTTGAATATTGGAAGAGCCTTTATTCTGATAGCGATGCAGAATTTGATGTTCAGGTAGATCTCGATGCGAACACGCTTTCACCGTTTGTGACATGGGGAACGAATCCAGGTCAAGGGGCACCACTTGATTCGATTATCCCCGCACCTAGTGACTTCGCTGATGAAGCATCTCGTAATGCTGCAGAGCGGGCTTTGGAATATATGGGGCTACAAGCGCACACTCCACTTAAATCGGTAAAGATCGATACTGTGTTTTTGGGCTCGTGTACCAATGGTCGTATCGAAGATCTTCGCGCCGCGGCCGAAGTAATTAAGGGGAAGAAGGTTGCTGCGGGTTTGCGCATGTTGGTAGTTCCAGGTTCGGCGCGAGTTCGCGAACAAGCGCAACGTGAGGGATTACATCAGGTATTCCTTGATGCGGGAGCGGAGTGGCGCGAAGCAGGGTGCTCGATGTGCCTTGGTATGAACCCCGATCAATTAAAACCGGGCGAGCGGAGCGCATCGACAAGCAATCGAAATTTCGAAGGGCGACAAGGTAAGGGCGGTCGGACTCACTTAGTAAGCCCGTTAGTAGCAGCTGCGACCGCAATTCGCGGAACTCTTGCAAGCCCCGATGATTTGGATAGGTAGGAGAGAGGAATGAAAGCTTTTATCTCACACACCGGCACCGCAGTTCCACTTCGTCGAAGCAATGTCGATACCGATCAGATCATTCCAGCGCAGTACTTGAAGCGGGTTACTCGCTCAGGTTTTGAAGATGGACTTTTCAATGCATGGCGCCAAGATCCAACATTTGTTCTCAACCAACCTCAATATAAATCAGCGACAATCCTGGTCGCTGGACCTGATTTCGGTACTGGATCATCACGTGAGCATGCTGTGTGGGCCCTCCAAAATTATGGTTTTGCGGTGGTTATCTCGCCTCGATATGGAGATATCTTTCGAAATAACTCACTAAAGGCAGGTTTATTGACAGTTATCCTGCCGCAGGCAGTGGTCGAGGAGCTCTGGGATGCGATAGAGGCTAATCCCGCTCTTGAGATAACCGTAGATTTAGAGGCGCGCGAGGTTCGTTTTGGCGGGAAAAAGGTCAGTTTTGACCTTGATGATTACACCCGCTGGAGATTGATGGAGGGGTTGGACGATATCGGTTTGACTTTGCGAAATGCGGATTCGATCGCCACTTATGAGGAAAAACGCCCTGCTTTCAAGGTAAAAACCCTCCCCGCTCGAAGTTAATCACCCTGGATTTACCTCAACTTGTCGTTGAGAGTGGGAAAAATTCGCTTTTTTTCTTTTCCGACACGCCAACGCGGTGTTGGACGTATAGCGGTCCAATACCTATTTTTGCCCTCAATGTTGGGGTTTTCACCTCGACACTTATACAAAAGGGGTATTCATGAATAAGGCCCAGTTCATCAAGTCGTTGGTGCCACACTTCAACGACAGCAAGAAAGAAGCCACCCATGCGGTCGAGATCGTCATTGACGCAATCACCCGCAACATGGCAAAAGGCGAAGATGTCAGCATCGCTGGCTTCGGAAAGTTCCGCAAAATTCAGCGTAAAGCGCGCGTTGCTCGTAACCCATTTACTGGCGAGCCAGTAAAGGTCAAGGCAAAGACAGTTGCACGCTTTACTCCAGCAAAGGTTCTCAAGGAGATCGTCGCTGGTACCCGCAAGATGGAGCCAGCTCCAAAGCCAGCTCCAAAGCCAGTAGCAAAGGCTGCCCCTAAGAAGGCGGCAAAGAAGGCTGCCCCTAAGAAGGCGGCAAAGAAGGCTGCTCCGAAGAAGGCTGCTCCGAAGAAGGCTGCAAAGAAAAAGAAGAAGTAAATCTTTTTCCTACCTTTACCTGAAGGCGGGGGTCGCGAAAGATCGCGGCCCCCGCTTCCTTTTCTCCTAGTAGGGTGGCGATATGACTGACCGGGACGAGATTTTTTATCCGCCACCAATAGGCCAGCCGTTGGGCATAACGCCATGGTTTCGCTTCGCCGCTTTCTTCTTACGACCACTGATGTTTGCAATTGCTAAACGTGATTGGCGCGGAATGGAGAACATCCCGAAGAGCGGTCCAATCATCTGCGTCTCCAACCACATCTCCTATCTTGATCCTCTGGTTTTTGCGCACTTCCTCTATGACAATGGGAGAGCACCGCGTTTCTTGGGTAAAGCTGAGTTGTTTAAAGTGCCAATTGTGGGAACTGTGCTCCGTGGCGCGGGACAAGTTCCAGTAGAACGGGAGAGCCCCAATGCTCGGCAAGCTTTTGATCATGCCATTGCTTTTTTAAAAGCTGGACATCTGCTCGGGGTCTACCCAGAGGGCACGCTCACCCGCGATCCTGCGCTCTGGCCGATGAAAGGTAAAACTGGAGTGGCTCGCCTTGCCATCATGACAAAAACCAAGGTAGTGCCCTGTGCCCAATGGGGCGCTCAGGCCGTTCTCGCACCATACGGGCGGAAAATCTCCCTCTTTCCTCGAAAGACATTCCATGTTTGGGCGGGTGAGCCACTAGATTTTTCAAAGTGGTACGGGCGAGAAGATGATCCCGTAGCAATGGGAGAGGCGACTGAGTACGTGATGAGCGCGTTAACTACATTGTTGGCGGAGATTCGCAATGAGGCGCCTCCCGTTACTCGATTTGATCCAGCAAATAGCCCACATCCGCGGGTGGGAAATTATAAAAAGAACGCGAAAACGAAGAACAACAAGAATAAGAAGAGCTCCTAATGTCATTGACCATTGCAGTAATGGGTTCGGGTTCGTGGGGGAGTGCATTTGCGCAGATACTTGCCGACAACGCCAACAACCATACGGTGCGAATTTGGGGTAGGAATCCCGATGTCATTTCGGAGATCAACACCTTTCATACAAATTCGAAATTTCATCCGGGGTTGGTGATTCCAGAGAAGATCACTGCGACTACTGATCCAGCAGTGGCGCTCAGCGGTGCGCAGGTAGTGATCCTCGCGGTTCCTGCCCAAACGCTGAGGGATAACTTGAAAAGTTGGGGTGCACTCGTCCCCAAAAACGCATTGGTAGTGAGTCTGCTCAAAGGTTTTGAACGTGGAACTCACGCGCGCATGAGCGAAGTCATTCAAGAGGAGCTTGGTTTAGATAGCGGGCAGATTGCCGTGGCAACTGGGCCGAACCTCGCAGGTGAGATCATCAAGCGCGAACCTGCCGCGGTTGTTGTGGCATGCAGCAAAGAAGAGAATGCCGTCGAATTACAAGATACAATTGCAACTCCATATTTTCGCCCGTATACCTCAATCGATGTGATTGGTTGTGAAGTCGCTGGCACCATTAAGAATGTAATGGCGCTTGCCGTAGGCATGGCAAGTGGCTTGGGTATGGGTGATAACACCAAAGCAACGGTAATCACACGTGGTCTTGCCGAGACAACACGTTTGGGCGTGGCTCTGGGGGCTGATCCCATGACCTTTGCGGGACTTGCCGGCATGGGGGATTTAGTAGCAACCTGTTCATCTCCTTTATCGCGTAATCGCTCCTTTGGCGAACGCCTTGGGCGCGGGTTGGGGTTGGCCCAGGCGCAGAGTGAAACGAAGACAACTGCAGAAGGCGTTTCCTCTGCAGCGGCAGTGCTTGAGCTTGCCCGAGAGCATGGTGTGGACATGCCCATTGTTGAGGCGGTAGTCGATGTTGTTGCCAATGGCATGCCACCTAAGGAAGTGGTCCGTCGATTGATGAGTCGAACAACTCGCTCCGAACATTAAATTAAGTATCTCTTACCGGTACCCTTAACAACGTGACTACGAACGCTCCGGGAAAACTTCGAGTGGGCGTCCTCTGTGGCGGAAGAAGTAGCGAACATTCCATCTCGATCCTCTCTGGCATGAGTTTGTTGGGAGCAATCGATCGCGATCGCTATGAACCTATTCCTATTGGCATCACTCAAAAGGGTAAGTGGGTCTATCTTGAGGGTTTGACCTCGCGCTTGGCGATAGTCGACGGGAAGTTACCCGTAATACCTGCCGATGCCCCAGCAGTGACCATCAATAGTGAAGGGTTTTTTGCTGGTGGTAAGAATCTCGGTATCGATCTTATTTTTCCAGTGCTCCATGGGCCTTTCGGTGAAGATGGCACGATCCAGGGGCTA
>JBEAMN010000072.1:0-16336 GCA_041165945.1 Actinomycetota bacterium | reverse complement strand
GGCCTTGATGGTTCGAAATGCTACTTATGGGAATTAGCCCTGGCAACGATTTTCTCGGGTATTTGCCTGCAACGAATTGACAGCGAAAGCGCCTGCACAACCAGCCATTTTCTAAGGCTGTAGCCAGTTATCTGAGGGAGATAAAGTAACAATTTGTAACCTTTCGGCTTTCCCGAATTGAGCTACTCGAACATTTGCATTTGCCTCGGGTACGTTGGCAATGTGGCAGATAGCGCGACAGGTGCAAGTAATCGATTTGTTGCGCTAACGGAGCGCAATTATCGAAATTATTTTTTCGGCACCGCTATTTCTAATTCGGGAAATTGGGCGCATCGCGTTGCACAAGATTGGTTAATTCTCAATTTAACAAATAGCGCACAGTGGCTTGGTGTTGTTGTTGCTGCACAATTCTTACCTGGCTTCTTCTTTAGTCTCCATGCAGGAAAGTGGGCAGAGAAGGTAGATCCCAGACGCGCGTTAATTGCATGTAATTACGTTGCCGCGCTCATCGCTGCAGGTTTGGCGGTTTTGGTCCTTGCTGGCCAGGTAAATGGTTACCACGTCATCGTCGCCGCATTCTTACTAGGTGTCACAAATGCTATTGATGGACCAATCCGTCAGATTTACTACGTCACCCTTGTTGGTGAGGAGAAGTTGCCAAGTGCGCTCAGTCTCAATTCTGCAAATATCAATATCGGTCGACTTTTTGGTCCAGCCATTTCAGGAGTGGTCATTGATGCATTCGGCATTGGAGAGGCGATCCTATTCAATTCGTTGAGTTACCTACTCTGCGCTCTCTCATTGTTATCAATCAAACAATCAGAATATCGATATAGTCACGAACGAAAAAGTGATTCGGTGATTCTCTTACGCGATGGATTCACTTATCTCTTCTCACAGAAAAAACTTTTCTATTCGATTTTTGCTGTTTCATTCCTCGCCATGTGGGGACAAGATATGGCGCTCACCTCTGCATTGATGGCAAAGAATATCTTTGCTGGCAGCGCCTCAGGTTTTGGATTGATGGGTTCGGCTATAGCTGCAGGCGCGATTCTAGGAGCGCTCTCCTTCGCTCGACACCAGAGCTTGCCGTCGATCGAACTCCTCACCAAGCGAGCATTCATGATGTCAGGAGTTTGGTTCTTCACCGCAATCGCTCCCAGTTATTGGATTTACTTAGCGGCGCTTTTTGGTTGCGGGTACTTCTCGATGGGCGTCAATATCTCGGGTAATGGCGGTATCCGAACCTACGCTTCTCCTGACTTTTATGGCAGAGCCTGGGGGATATATATCTTCACGTGGCAAACCTTGATTGCACTTGGTGGAATTGCGCTCGGATTTCTCGCCGAATTTCTCTCACCACGTGGCGCAATTGCATATGGAGCGAGCATGGCCCTGGGATTGAGTCTGTACCTTAAGGTCAGATTTCGCGCTCCCGAATAGCAGATAGACACTCGCACTTCGCGGTGCTTGGATTACCGCATGGCCTCCATTGACTCTCCTAATGCACATTTAACTCCGAAAGAAACAACCTGGCGCGAGCCGATGAGTGCGCTCCGATGTGGCGTTGCACAACGTGAATTCACCCCGCCTGTCGGAATCATGTCGGGAATTTGGGGAGCAGCAAAGAAGTTCCGATCGGAATCAATTCATATCGGACTCTTTCTTACAGCAGTGGCGCGTGAAGATAATAGCGGCGCCAAGAGTTTTATCGTTGGTATTGATTTATGCGTACTGGGATGCGTGGAGTGCGCTCATGATCTCCTCAGTCGAATTGCCACGGGAGTTGGAGTAGACCGAGACAAGATTCTCTTTGCATCAAGCCACACCCACGCAGTTCCGTTGCCATGTCTGCATCGCTCTCAGAAGGAGGGTTCGGAACTGATCCCTGCTTTCCGCGAAGCAATCATTTCCAAGACAATAGAGGCCTGTAAGGAAGCGGAATCGAAGATCGAAGATGTCGATGTGACATGGGGTTACGGTCATTGCGATCTTGCAGTCAATCGAGATCTACCGTGTGGTTCGCAAGAGGTTGTTGCTTTCAACCCCGACATTGTTGCTGATGACACCCTGGTAGTTGGTCGCATCTCAAATCGTTCCGGGAAAGTGATTGGCACTATTGCCAATTACGCCTGCCACCCCACAACCCTTGCTTGGGACAACATGGCCGTCTCGCCCGATTACATTGGCATGGCGCGAATCTTGGTAGAAAAAGCGACCGGTGCTCCGATGATGTTCTTGCAGGGCGCCTCAGGCGAACTCTCTCCGCGCAATCAATACAGCGGCGATACCGCGCTCGCTGATAAGAACGGCACCATGTTGGGCCATGCGATCTTGTCTACTCTTGCATCGATGCAATCACCTGGTCATGGTTTACGTTGGAATGGAATCGTTGAATCTGGCGCTCTGCTTGGTGAATGGCACGAGATGCCCGTTCGTGGCTCCGATATCTGTCATGAAGAGAAAATCAATGCCAAGGTTCGCGTCAAAGAGCTGAAGAGCATCGCTCAATTACGGGAAGAATGGGCTGGAATCGACGCGGGAGCGCTCGAAGAGCGAATCATGCGCGCTGAGCGTTTACGTATTGGGTATGAATCCAATGCGGAAGTGGATCATCCGGTTTGGGTGTGGCAGTGGGGCGAGGCGTTATTTGTCGCCCAACCTGGCGAGGCATACTCCTATATCCAGACTGAATTGCGACGGAGGAATCCAGGGAAGGTTATCTTCGTTCTCAATCTCACCAACGCCCCTGGACTTTTCTATCTGCCAATCAAGAGCGCATACAACGCACCTGCATATCAAGCGTGGCAGACGCTTTTGGCAGCTGGTTCTTTAGATTCGGTAATCGATTCAGCAGACCAAGCAATCAAGCGAATTACAGGAGCGAAATAATGGCACGTCCAGATTTGCAACCCCCGAAAGCTAAATCAGTTCATGCTCCTTTTTCTGCAACGCTCACTGCTGGCTTCGCACAAAGAGTGATTAATCCTCCCGTGGGAATTCGTGCTGCAAGTTGGGGAGCGGCGAAAATTCATGTGGCTACTGGAATCCATAACAACATCACTACGACAGCTCTTGCAGTGAAGGATGAGAGTGGAAAATTCCAATACTTAGTAACAGTGGATTGGGGTTGGTGGCAGGGAAAGAGCGATGATCTCTCAGTTCGTGGCGTGGTTCTCAAGGAACTTGGTATCGAGGAGAACCAATTGCAGCTTCATCTCACTCATACACATGCTGGACCGTCAACGGCGACAGATGTCGCGCATCTAGAGGGTGGAGAATTCGTCGCCGAGTATCATAAATTCGCAACCTCTGAAATAATCGTAGCTTGCAAAGAGGCTGCAAAAAATTCAATTCCGGCCACGATTACTTGGTCTTACGGTAAATGTGATTTAGCAATCAATCGTGAATTACCTTGTGGTGAAATCGATATTGTGGGGTTTAACCCAGGAGAACCCGCCGATGACACTTTGACGGTCGGTCGAGTCTGTGATGCCAATGGAAAGATCATCGGCACCGTTGTGAATTATGCCTGCCATCCAACAACTCTTGCGTGGAAGAACAGCAAAGTCTCACCAGACTTTGTAGGTGAAGCGCGCGATATTGTGCAAGCAAAAACTGGTGCGCCAATGCTCTTCTTGCAGGGCGCTTCCGGAGATTTAGCCCCGCGTGATGGCAACTCTGGTGATACCGAAGTAGCCGATAAGAATGGACGAATCCTCGGGTATGCAACCCTGGCTACCTTGGAGAAGATGATTACCTCTGGTAAGAAGATGCGCTTTCTGGAAGCGGTGGAATCTGGAGCGCTGCTAGGTGATTGGGAAGAGGTCGAGAATCAAGCACCGAAAACCACAGCAGCGGTTCGATTAGATATAGAGGTGCCACTTCAGAAGTTGCCAACTATCGAAGAATTGCGTGAGCGATGGAAGGATGTCGACGAGGGGGCGCGCGAGACCCGCATTAATCGTGCGATGAAATTGCGCGCCGGTTATGTACTTGAAGGTGGCCGCGCAACGCATCCAGTGTGGATCTGGCAATGGGGTGATGCGGTAATCGTTGGTCAGCCTGGCGAGGCCTACTCTTACTTCCAAATGGAGTTACGTCGTCGCCACCCTGATCGAGTGATATTTGTTCTTAATTGCACAAATGGTCCTGGGTACATGTACTTGCCAACACCTGAGGCGTATAAGAGATTCCGTTATCAAGCGTGGCAGACGCTGCTTGCCGAAGGTGGATTAGAAATCATCACTGATGCCGTCTCCAATGCAATCTCTCGATTACCAAGAATTCCGCGGTGATGAGCGCTCACCTCACGCGCACCTTTCTTGGTATTTCCAGAGCAGATATCACGCCGCCAGTTGGGATATCGGCAAACCCATGGGGCAAGAGTTCTTCTGCTCTCTCTAGAGGGGTGCACCGTCCCCTCACTGCAACGGCCGTTGCAATCAGAGATGAGAATTCCAAATTACGTTTCATCGTTGGTCTCGACCTTGGGTGGATCGGTTGTTACGAGTGCGATGTCCTAAATTTTCGGACGCGAGTAGTGCGAGAACTTGGCATAGAAATAGACGATTTACTCGTTAACTTGAGCCAGACTCATAAAGGACCACCATTTTGTATCCATGAGGCGTTGCGTGAGGGTAAGGAATTGGTACCTGCCTACATTGAAAAGACAATCAAGACCGTCATTGAAGTATGTCGCGAGGCTGCAGCAAACCCTTCAGAGGTTGATATCACTTGGGACTATGGCAAATGTGATTTAGGAACGGTGCGAGATTTAGTAGTGGGGGATGAAGTTGTTGTGGGTTACAACCCAGATCTGCGCCCCGATGACACCCTGGTGGTTGGGCGAGTCACTGACCTGTCGGGCAAGAACGTGGCAACCATCGTCAACTACGGATGCCATCCCACCTCAGTCGGCTGGGGAAGTGATCTGATTAGCCCAGATTATGTTGGGCGCGCACGCGAGATTGTCGAGAGCGCAACGGAGGCACCTATGCTCTTTCTTCTGGGTGCCTGCGGGAATGTGGCGCCAAAGATTCAATACTCAGCTGATGTATCTGTGGCTGATAAGAATGGTGAAATGCTTGGCTATGCCACATTGGCAACGCTTGCAGGAATGTTACCTCCAGCTACCGAGTACCAATTTCAGCAAGTGATTACCTCAGGCACCAATCTTGGAGATTGGCAGCCGGTTCCCGTTACGCCTAATACAGAAATCTCCTCGAAGAAAGTCCGCGCGAAATTGCAGCATAAAGAATTACTCGATGAAGCCCAAATGCAAAAATTGTGGAGCCCAGTCACGGCAAATGAGACCTTTTTGAACTTTAGGATCCGGAAACAATTTGAGATGCGAATCGATTATGTTCAAGGCGATGGCACTGTCCTGCATCCCATCTGGATTTGGCGCCTTGGTGATGCTGTAGTCGTGGCACATTGCGGGGAGGCGTATTTTGAGATGGCGCAGGAGTTGCGCCGTTGTAACCCGAATTTGATGTTGCTCTTCCTTGATATGACCAATGGTCCTGGGTACATATATGTACCTACTCGAATTGCCTATGAGCAGAACACCTATCAATCCCAACAGAGTCTTTTAGCGCCAGGGGGTTTTGAGTTGATGTTAGAAGTAATAGAGCAGGAGCTGCAAAACTTTTAGTTGTTACTCCGGATTCTCAGGAAATTCATCGGTTGAAGAGTAGGCAGGCCCAAGGACAGCAACCACATCGCCAATATTTACTCGTGGGAAACCACGCATAACGCCAATTACTCCCGATTGTTGGGCGCGTATTTCTGCGGCGGGGGTATCAGGATGATCCATGTCATGGATTAGACCAATCACCTCACCTTTCTCCACAGAGTCTCCAGCGCCTTTGATATTTTCATAGAGGCCAACATGTGTAGCAGAGTGGTATGACTGTGAACTTCGTAAATCTAGGAAGAGTGGCGGAGTGAAACCGAGTTCTTCTCGAGTTTTTGTCTCGCCTTTGATCACTTTGAAGTATCGCAACCCATTTCGCAATCCATCCTTAGCAATTTTAGTGCTCTCGTATGTTGCAATTCCTGAGCCGCCCAGTTCTGTTGTGACAAGGCCCTTACCAAGCCGTTCTACTAGGCCTGGCAGAAGGGTAGTTGGGTCGGTACCAGGTTGCTCCGGGAAGACCATGTGATGCGAAGTGTTATAACTCTTCATGCCTTCAATCATTCTTTTGCGTTGAGTGACATCTTGTGACCAAACCATGTGTGAACATGGAACAAAGTGATGCCCGCGCCCCCCACTGTGAAGTTCAAATACCGCATCCACCTGAGGGAAGAGTTCAGTACTTAAGTAATAAGCAAGTTTGCCGTGAACAGCGCCATTTTCATTTCCTGGGAAAATTCGATTGAAGTTAGTTCCATCAGGCCATAAACGCGTTCCAGCTTTGGCAGCCGGTTGTGAGAGGCATGGAATGATGATGATTCGTCCGGTCACCTCATTGATATCCAGATTATTTGCCAGATCTCGCGCAGCAAATTGTCCTTCGTATTCATCGCCATGGTTTCCCGCAAGCACGAGCACTGTTGGGCCTTGGCCATTCTTGTATTTGATGATTGGCACCATGTAAGTGGCCCAGCCGCTGTGATTGGTGGAATCACCAATCTTTAGGTAGCCAGTGGTTTTTCCTGGCGAGTCAAGATCAATCGAGCAGGAGACTGTTGTACTCATGAATTCGCCTCCGCTTTTTCAATCTCTTCAAGAGAGTTCCACTTTTTCCCAACTACGCATACGCAATCTCCCGTAACAACTGGGGGAAAACCACGGATCACACCGACGATGCCATCGGCTGCTGTATAGACCGGAACTGGCGGAGTGTCAGGGTGATCAACATCGTGTATCTGCCCAACAATGTCACCTTTCTTCACTTCCGCACCTAGTGCGACCAAATTTTCGTAGATTCCAGCTCGAGGGGCATTGATGAATTTATTTCCATCACGAAAATCAACAATTGCAAGAGCGCCTCGTCCCATTTCGCTCCGAGTTTTCACCTGACCCTTGAGAACTCCAAATGCTCTTAAGAAATTCTCAAGTCCCTCTTTGATGATTCGCATACTCTGTGGCGTTGTTGTACCTATCCCGCCAAACTCACCAGTGGAAACAGACTTCCCTTGCGCTTCGGCATTGCGATTGAGTAGCGAATAGGGATCGGTATTCGGTTGTTCGCCGCCAATCATGTGCACTTCCGTATTCCATGCCAGCATATTCTTGATGAGCTTTGCCCGCTGTGTTTTATCTTTCACCCATGTCATATTTGAACTTGGGATGAAGTACATACTTCGTCCACCTGAATGCATATCGACTACACCATCACATTGCGGAAAGAGTTCTGAGCTTAAGAAGTGTGCGAGTTTTCCATGAACCGCTCCATTTTCCTGACCGGGAAATACGCGATTGAAGTTAGCGCCATCATTCCATAATCGGTTTCCGTTACGTCCTGCCTCCATCGAGATACAAGGAATGATGATGATTCGTCCAGTGACATCATTGATGTTGAGTGAGCGAGAGAGTGAGGCAGCTGCAATCTGGCCTTCATACTCATCACCGTGCGTGCCACCAACGAGTAGAACTGTCGGACCTTCTCCATTCTTAAATGAAATGATGGGGACTCGATGAGAGGTCCAGCCGCTGTTGTTGGTCGAATCACCAACGACTAGGTAGCCCGTGTTCTTGCCGGGTGTATTGATATCGAATGAGATGGAAACGGTGGTTGACACGCGCCCACTATAGAAGTTTTAGTATTTAATTTGAAGGTTTTATGGAAGATTAGGCATTTGTACCCACCTCTAGTTCGGCAGGAGCGCAAATGATTAAAGATGTAGCGGTTGTTACCGGGGCGGGTTCTGGGATAGGCCACGCCATCGCCCTGAGACTAGCTGTGGACCACGTAGTAGTTGCGGTAGATATAAATAGTGAAAATCTCACAAAGGTAGTGCAGGAGATTATTCTCCAAGGTGGTCAAGCCCATTCGATAGTGGGTGATGTTGCTGATCGAGTAACTCATATCCAAGCAAGAGAAGTCGCTGCAACCAAAGGTACCTTGAGGGCGTGGGTTAATTGTGCTGGCTGGACGCGTGGTGCTGCGCTCCATGATTTTCCGAACGACCCTAAGGTTTTTGAGGAATTAATCGGAACAAATCAGAATGGAACATTCTGGGGCTGTGCTGAGGCTGTCCAAGCATTTATCACTCATAAGACTAGAGGGGCTATCGTGAATATTTCTTCTGTTCATGGAAGAAGAGCCTGGAGAGATCACGCGGTTTATGAGATGACTAAAGGTGCTGTTGATGCATTGACGAGAAATGTCGCAGTTACATATGGACCTTATGGAATCAGGTGTAACGCGGTAGCGCCAGGTGCTGTGATGACCCCCGCGTTAGCAAAGAGTTTTGCGGATGCACCAAATCCAAGAGAACGTCGTGAGAATCTGGAGAAACTTACACCTTTGAAAAGGATTGCAAATCCAAGCGAGATTGCAGAAGTGGTCGCCTTCTTGCTCTCAGATAAATCGTCATATGTTTCTGGTCAAAGTATCGCTGTTGAGGGTGCGTGGACTTCAGCTTTGGGGGCTATCGATCTTGATGAAAATCTTGCTAGGAGATACGGATTAGATCCACGCTCGGGTTTGCCAGAGTAGAGTTGTCATGGATAACGGAGTAAGGAGCGCTCGGTGAAAATCACGAAGATATCAACGACTGTCATCAATGCAGATTTGCGCAATTGGGTGATTGTTAGAGTCGATACCGATGAACCTGGACTTTATGGATTAGGTGAAGCAACTGTCGAATTCCAGACCGAGGCAGTTGTAGGCGCGGTCAAATCGTTGGCCCCTCTCATTATTGGACGTAATCCACTTGATATTGAGAGAAACTGGCAGATTGTTTATCGCCACCCATTCTTCAAAGGTGGCGTAGTTTCCATGTCTGCGCTCAGCGGAATCGATCAAGCGCTCTGGGATATCCACTCCAAGAACCTTGGAGTTCCGCTCTGGCGAGCGCTAGGTGGTTTAGCTCGCGACCGTGTTCGCCTCTATGACCATCTCGGTGGTGGTAGTTCGGAGGCGGTCTATGACTCGGATACTGCCTCAGCATTTGCAGAGAAAATGCTCGAGAGTAAAGAGTTAGGTTTCACCGCAGTAAAAATTCTCGCAGTTCCGCAAGCAGCCCCTCTAGAGGGAGCTCAGAAATTAAAGCATGCAGATACTTTGATGCGAGCTGCTCGCGAAGCTGGTGGTGATGACATTGACATCATGGTTGATTTTCATGGTCGAACTTCAGCAGCGATGGCAATTCAATTTGCGCAGGTGCTTGCTCCGTATAAACCTTTCTTCCTAGAAGAGGTTGTTCAACCCGAGCAGTACGAGGCGATGAAGCGAGTAAAAGAGAAGGTTTCGATTCCGCTTGCCGCCGGAGAACGCCTTTACACCCAACAGGAGTTTCTCCCATTCCTTAAATCTGGAGTATTCGAAGTAGCGCAACCTGATGTATGTCATGCAGGTGGTATCACAGGCTTACGAAAGATTGCCGCGCTCTGCGATGCATTTGGAGTAGTCATGGCACCACATAATCCTCTCGGGCCGATTGCAACCATGGTCAATGTCCATTTGGGACTAGTTACGCCGAACTTCTTAATCCAAGAGGTGATGCGAGCTGATGTGCCCTGGCGAAAAGATGTCGTCTCTGGCACCCCTGAAATCGTTGCTGGCCACATTCTCCCACCGGAATCAATTGGAATTGGCGCCACAATCAATGATTCGGAGGCGGCTAAGCATCCATTTAAGCAGGATGCGCCAGCGCAGTGGTTCCACAGTGATGGATCAGTTGCTGACTGGTGAGTCCTTCTCACTTCCATTGATTTTCCAGAGTATGTAACTAGCGATAGCTACTGGGATTAGTAGCGCATATCCAATCACGTAGCCGAGATTGTCGAAGATTATTGCCAGCATGAATGGTGCAAAGCCATAACATAAAGAGGCGCCAATCATGTATCGGGAAATCCTAAATTCTGCATGAGTAAAACCCTCTGAAACACGGAACGCCCCCATACCAAAGAGCGGGGCGATACCGAGAGCTGCAACAGTTAAACCTGCCATAGTGATAATCGGGTCTTCGAAGAGACAGATAATCGACAAGCCAACCATGATTGCGCTAATTGCCATTCGCATTACCAGGCGAGGGTCTGGCTGAAAATACGCAAGTGAAAGTCGTCCAGTTGCAATTCCATAACTCATGATCGCTGAACCTAAAGCGCCGAGGGCGACGGGAGCATCGCGACTGACCAACAGATCTAAAGCCCAAAAACCTATTCCTACCTCCAGAATGCTATTAATGGCGCCAAATGCAACGAGACGAGTTTTTAGCGCTCGAGTGAAGATTTCAGTTGGATGTTGATGCGTACTTTCCGGTGCGATGAATTTCACCTTCCGGATACTGTAAAACGATATTGGCGTGAGAATTAGTGCGCCCAGGATAATGGGTAATCGCCATCCATTATTTGAATGTAGCGATGCGCTAATAATCAAAATGGCAGTAGCACCAACGACCGCTTGGGTACCAGTCTGAAGCATCATCCTGCGCATAGAGGGCGCTTTGTCATGTGAAATTTGCGCGAGACTGATTGCATTGACGATTGTTTGAGAGAAAGCGGCACAACCAATCGCAGGAATTGTGATAGCGATACTCGGTGCCGTGACTAGGGCCATGACTCCGATGAACATCATAAATAACATTGCACGCATTAATAATTCGCGCCCAAATCGCTTGATGAGGGGGACTGCGAGGCGAGCTCCTAGGGGAGCACTAATTCCAACAGCAACATTATGGAGACCAGCAAGGGTTCTACTGATGTCGAGATCTAGCCGAAGCAATGGGATTGCCGCGCCAGCAGACCAGAGTAGGTAGGAGCCGATAGCAGCCATCAGAAGAATGGCTCGGAAATTATCCGGCTCTCTTTTCACATTTCGGAGTTTATTCGGATATTCACTGGGAATCCCAGAATATTTTGGGCAATTAATCTCACCTTTTCGAGCCGCTCAGGATTCCTCATGTGCGAAAAATCATGCTCACTTGCGAATTTACCCGGATCACGGAAGTCGAGCGTTAGCACTCCATCTGAGAAACTCGCGAGCCGCGCATCAAAAAAGGTTAACCAGAGAACCCGATCGTGGCGAAGAATCTCGTCGAGAATCTCATTCCAACGTGATTTTATCTGCTCGAGTTCAGATTCCAATATTAGGCCAGGAGCGAGTACACGACTGCGAGCGTAGCGAGCACTGCAATCAGAAAAAAGCCAGGACCTTTAGCAATCTTCGGTTGCAACGGTTTGATGAAGGCTGCAAGTAAAACTAAGGCGCCAACAAGAATAGCGAAACTGCCGGCGTTCAAATCAATGTACCGCCAGTTGATCAAACCAACTGCAAGAGAGGTATAGCCAATGAGTCGAACATTCGTCATGTTGGCAATTTACCAAATAGTCCAGCCGCCATCGACGACCAACGCTTGCCCAGTTATAAAGGAGGAGCCAGGTGCAGCGAGGAAAAGGAGTGCGGTACGTAATTCACGATCGCTCCCAATCCGCCCCATGGGAGTCGCTTCGGAGACTGCATCGAGAAGTGGTCCTGGTGAGAAGTACTGTCGATTTACTGGACTATCGAAACTTCCAGGACAGAGGGCATTGACGGTTACGCCCGATTTTGCAACCTGTGCGGCAAGGAACTTGGTCAGACCGATGAGGGCATGTTTGCTGGTGAAGTAAGAGGGCATATGAACCCCTAACCCCGGGTAGCGACGTTCATCACCTGCGACTACTCCATATATAGAGGAGATGTTTATGATCCGACCCCACTGATTCTTGATCATTCCGGGAAGTAAGAGTTGCGAGAGCCAAAAAGGCGCCTCGACATTCAAGGTCATGATTCGCTTCCAATCAACGGATTGCTCTTCCCACCAAGGCGCTCGATGGGCAAGGCCAGAGCTGTTCACCAGGATATCTATCGTGCCAATACGCGAAGCAAGGGCAACTACCTCTTCGTAATCTGTAACGTCACATCGCTCGGCAGAAATTCTCTGATATTTATTTTTGAGTTCGGAGACTACGATGTCGAGAAACTCTTTCCTTCGACTCGCGATGATTACTTCGGCACCTGCATCAAGGAGCGCTTCGGTGAATTGCCGTCCGAGACCATCGCCACCGCCGGTAACCAGGGCGCGCTTTCCCGTTAAATCAAAATCGGAGAGATCAAGGGCATGCGAGGGGAGCGCCATGGCTTTGACGGTAGCAGGAAGAGCCCTTAAGCAGAAGTGCTAGGTGAACTGTTTCTGTTGCTCTCTTCTGATTCGCTCGCTTGCGCATCCTTTGGTTTTTGCTTCTCAGATTTCTCTGGCTTCATAGGACGTGGAGCAGGCTGCCCAGGTTGACCGGGTTGGCCGGGCGCTTTCGGACGTTTAGTCGCTCGCGGCGCATTGGGATCAATCGGCTTGATTGGTTCGATAGGGCGTGGCGGAATCACAGGTCGCGCAGGTGGTGTTGGGGGCTCACCGAGGGCTTCAAGTGCTACTTGGCGCGCAGTGGTTGCGGCAAGGGTTGCGGCATTGAGTGAATTTCGCGCCGCAACTTTTGCTTCAGTGCTTTTAGCATTGGCCAAAGCAGTTCGGAAATCAGATCGCGCCTTGTTGATATCACTCTTAAAGTCTTCATTAATTTCTTCAATCAACTCACCATTGGCTTCATCCCATGCATCACGAGCGATTTTAAATTTATCCATCTCCGCGCGGAAGGCATCCTCGGCGTTCTTGCGAACCACATTCCACTTCTCGAGCGCAACTTTAAATTCCTCAAGCTTGATTTTGTAGGCATCAAGCTGTTGCTGATAACTCTGCGGAGTGGCACTTGGTGAGGGCGAGGCCGTTGGGGCAGGGGTTTGGTTACTTTGAGCAAAGGCGGGGGATGCAAAGGTAGTGATGAGAAGAGCCAGACTTGTAGAGAGGACACCTTTGAATCGCATATGGAGATTCTGACTAATTTACTTGTGAAGAGTCTGTGAAAACCATATTGGGAGCGTTGGAATACGCCCATTTAGCCCTTGGGCTCTCCCCAGCACCATCTCTTCCCAGTAGCCTTCCGATATGGTCAATTCCGCACCAAGCAGCAGCCCAGGGAAGGCGCATGTCCTGGTCGTAGATGACGAGGAGGGGGTTCGGGAACTCTTGGGCGATGCCTTACGAGTGGCCGGCTACTCAGTCTCTTCGGCTCCTGACGGGATGTCTGCGCTCACCGCGCTGCGGGGCCAACGCGCCGACCTTCTGATTATCGATATCAATATGCCAGTCCTCGATGGATTTGAACTTCTCGAGCAACTTCGAAATAAGGGGGATCTCACGCCAGCGCTTATGTTGAGCGCCCGAGGCGAGAAAACCGATATCACACGAGGTCTGCGCCTGGGCGCAGATGACTATGTCACAAAGCCTTTTGGCTTAGAAGAGTTACTACTACGTGTTGGCGCCATCTTACGTCGTACAAAGGCAATCGCAGTAGAAAATAGCGTACTCCGTTGTGGTCCATTACTTCTTGACGAGGATCAACACAAAGTCTTCTTCCACGAAGAAGAGGTCGAGCTCTCACCAACGGAGTTCAAATTGTTGCAGGAGCTAATGCGCAATAAGGGTCGAGTACTGACGAAATCATCTTTACTCCGTGAGGTTTGGGAGATTGATTTCGAGACAGAGACAAGCGTTCTTGATACTTACATCTCTTACCTTCGCAAGAAACTTAATCGGGATAATTTGGAATTTATTCGGACAGTGCGAGGTGTTGGTTACCAGATTGTAGAACCTGCGTGAGATTGCAGAATCGTTTTGCATTGATTGCTGGAGCAATCACCACGATAGTTTCTCTCTCAATTGGATATTTTGCAATTTCTACCGCCTTCAACTCTGAAATTCAACGTGTGGATTCATTGATTACTCGAGTATCAGTCGAACTTGATGCGCGCGATCCACTGTCGAGCGCGGTTTTTCTCGCCGACGAGAGTGATTCACAACTAATTGTCGCTCTCCTTGATAGTTCGGGCGAATTATTTACAGTACGAACATCGAAAGATGGGCAGGAGCTCACCGCATCAATTCCGGAGGTTAAGAGTTCCTTGGGAAAGATACGAACCATTGGCAGTGAGCTTCGATATCGAGGGCTCACATTTGCACTTGAGCAAGATGCTTATCTCATCCTGGCAGTTCCCATCCAAGATTTAGAGGGCAATCGAAATCGTAATATCGAACGGTTGGCGCTCTTTCTTGCAGTAGCCCTCTTATTAGCTTTTCTCGCTACCCGTTCACTTACTCGTCCAGATATTCGGAAGATCGAGCGCCTCGCAGAGCGCGCTCGCGATATTGCCAATGGCCGTAATTGGCGAGAAGAGCAAGTTGCTCGCGGCAATTCAGAGGTCGATGATCTCAGTAAGGCCCTCAATCAGATGGTTCGCTATTTACAGAGCGCTCTCGATGGGGAACGGAGAAATAATAAGAAGATGCAGGAGTTTGTCGGCGACGCCTCCCATGAGTTGCGCACTCCACTCACGGTTATTAAAGGGTATGTCGAATTACTTGGTCGATCGGAATCGCTTGAACCGCAGGCTCGCGCGCGTGCAATCGAAAGGCTGGGTTCTGAGATCTCTCGAATGGAGCGATTAATCTCCGACCTCTTGCTCCTCGCCGAAATCGGGGAGGCTCGAGGAGGAATTCTTGATGATGCTATCAATCTCTCTGACATTACGCGGGTGCAGCTAACCGATTTGAAATTACTTGACCCGAACCGAGAGGTAGAAGATTCAGTTACCTCTGAGGTTTTCATATTGGGTTCGCTGCCTCATATTCAACAACTCATCGCCAATATCTTTTCAAACATCAGAAGACACACACCCGCTGATGCTCCGGTCTATGTTCATCTTGGGTATGACATTCAGGGGGTTCGTCTTACTGTTGGCGATGGCGGACCCGGGCTTCCGCATGAGGCGTATACCAGTGGAATTCAACAATTCCAACGCTTTGATACCTCTCGTTCTCGAGAGAGTGGAGGATCTGGACTAGGGATGAGCATCATGCAAGCAATTGTTTCTGAACATGGTGGCACTCTCACATTAGGACCAAGCAGATTAGGTGGCCTGGAGATTGATATTCGTATTCCACTCCGCGATGAGTAACGAGCGTAAATAATTATTTAAAAATTATTGTGGTGGTGCGCTATGTTCGATTGCGCTGCGATCCTCTTCCACAGATGTAATGCGATTGGCCGGCGCTAAAATTTTTCTGCCAAGAACAAGAACTAAAACGCCAATAGAGACTGCAATCGTGGTGCTCAAGAGAGTCAAACGCGGAGAGAACTCACTGGCGATAATTCCGCCAAGCGCTGCGCCCAGAGCCATAAAGGAACCATCAACTGTCCAAATCCACCCGAGTGCACTCACTGCAGTACCTTTCGGACGAACTGCTTCAAGTACTTCCCAATAGAAGACCTGGACAGCGCCGCCGAAGAATCCAATAAACAGAGCAACCATGAGCATGCTCCATCCAGGGTAGGCGAGTGCCAACGGGATAGTTGCCACCATCCACAGTGCATATGTTCGTAAGAGACCTTTGAGGGCGGAGGTCTTCCGTGAAACTAACCCAGCAGTTAAACCGCCGACTACCGAGGTAAAGGCGAGCGCGGCGAAGATTGGACCGCTCCATCCGGGAATTCCCTCGAGCGTTGCAAATGACGGTATACCGACATCAAAAGCTCCCCAACCAAAGCCGACAAACATCGCCTCCACCATTAACAACTGCATTGCAGGAATTCGCCATACAGATTTTTGACCAACCTCTTTTTTCTCCGGTTTCCATTCTGAAGATATTTTGGTGAAGCCAAGCGAGAGTCCGCCAACAAAGATAAAGAGAGCACAGAGGATCAATGCGCTACTTGGATAGGGGGAGAGCGCGAGTGTGGATGCAAAGAGCGGCCCAAAAACTCTCGTTGAATTAATGACTGCTGTATCTAAAGCATATGCAGTGCGAAGTGCGCTCTCGGGAACTGCATTTTTCCATAATGGTCGCACCGAAAGGTTTATTGGAGGTGAGACTAATCCCATCAGAAGTGAGAGCGGCAAAATCCAACTCTTACTCGTCGTGAATTCGAGTACTAATAAACCAGATGCATATAGAGGGACCAGGATTCGAATCGGCCACTTTTGACCCCACTTATCGAGAGCAGATCCACGAAGGCCAGCTGTGACTGAATTTGCGAAGGTATTGAGGCCGAGCGCGATGCCAGCGTAGG
>JBEAMN010000071.1:0-2659 GCA_041165945.1 Actinomycetota bacterium | reverse complement strand
CAATCTCCTTGGTTCAGTCTCGGGAGCTCTTTTCATTCTCTTCGCACAGGAAATATTGAAGACGACTGTTTTCTTATTCGCCGTCTTGGGGACAGCTGGCGCGGTAGGTGGAATTCTTGGTGGACTGATTGGTCCAAAGATTTCGTCGAGACTCGGAAGTGGACGAACACTCGCCGTAGTTCTTCTTGTACTTCCGATTCTTGAAATAGGAATAGGAATTTCCTTTCACTGGCATCAAGTCTGGGTTCTCATCTCACTGAGTTCATTTCTGAGCGTCGTTTGGAACGTCATCACCGTCTCGCTTCGCCAGAGCATCATTCCCAGCGAACTCTTAGGAAGAGTTAATAGCGTCTATCGACTCTTTGCCTGGGGCTCTATGCCAATAGGGCTTGCCCTCGCGGGTGGTTTAGTCCAAATCTCATCAATGTTCTTAGATCGAGAGTGGGCACTCCGTACGCCATATCTCGTAGCGGGTGTTGCGGGCCTGGCTCTCTACTTTGGGGCAAAAGCTCGGCTCACTGAGGATCGAATTTCGAAGGCGAAAGCTGAGGCTGAGCCAAACGCATCCTGAAAACAGGGCCGAAGATAACAATGTAGTTATCAACCTATGCGTGGGCCGGCTCAAAGACCACCTTGTCAGAATGTCCGAATTCAAGAATACTTTCCGCAGAATCGTGGCTTCATCGTGAGTTAGTCGACTATTCATGCGGAATACACGATCCCTCTACCCTAATAAAGAAGGAGGAGTGGTGTTCAAAAAGACTACTACTCGCATACTGCTTGGAACGGTAGCAGCAGCCGCACTCATCGGAAGTGCACTGGTACCTGCACAAGCAGCGACTCGAGACACGATTGTTCTCCAAGAGAACAACTTCTTCGGGTCATTCAATACCTCCAAGAAGACCACCAACGTTGTTATCAATAGCACCGTTAACAGCCTTATGGGCATGGGCTTCTGGTACTACAACGATGAGGCCGATATCGTTCGAAATACCGATTTCGGAACTTACACAATCACCAACCGTAAGCCGTTGACAGTCAAGTTAACAGTCAAGCCAGGCAAAGTTTGGTCAGATGGAACTCCCATCACAGCTGTTGACTTGCTTTTAACTCACATCATCTGTTCACCAACGTATTCAAAGGCTGCCGGAATCGGCGATCCTGCGAAGTCTGGTGATACAGCATTTGAGTCAACTTGCTACACCGGAAACTATGGCAAATTGGTGACCAAGGAGCCAGTAATTTCTGGAGACCGTATGTCATTGACCATGGTCTTTGATACACCAACTCCTGATTACCAGATTTATCTTCCAGGTCCCTCTGCAGTTCATGGACTCGTTTTGATGACTGACGGCAAGAAGGGTGTTACCACCAATGCATCAGTAAATCGAAATGCTAAGACCAAGTTCTTTAATGCTTACCAGAACAAGGACACTGCATATCTCAAGAAGTTGGCGGCGTGTTGGAACACTTGCTATGACATGAGCGAAACCAATGAGAAGACAAATAACCTGGCCTATATCTCAAATGGTGGCTTTATCGTCAGCAAGATCGTCAAGAACAACAGCGTGACTTTGGTCCGTAACACTCGTTACAACTCAGGTCCGAAGTTCACCGGCAACGTCCAGACCGTCATCATCCGTTCGATCGATAACCCAACTGCAGCGCTTCAAGCGTTGAAGAACAAGGAAATCGATGTCTATTCGGGTCAGGCGACTGCAGACCTTGCTAGCCAGCTTCGTGCGATGCCTGGCATCCGCACCATCGGTGGAAACGCCAATGCGTGGGAGCACGTCGATCTTCGTTTCTCCAATACCTTTGGAGAGACTGATAAGTACGACGGAGTCTTCGCTGACAAGGGAACCGCAGCCGACAAGGCAAAGGCGCTCGACCTCCGTCGTGCATTCCTCCTTGCTTGGCCTCGCGATGAAATCGTCGAGAAGATCTATCAGCCAATCAACCCGACTACGAAGGTCATGAATTCGATCTTCTACTTCCCTGAGCAACCTGCCTACAAGCAAGTTGTTGCTAACAATGGATCGGATTACTACACCGATGGAACTCAAGCAGAACGCACTGCAAAGGCACTCGCCTTGGTTAAGAAGCATTATCCAAGTGCAAGCGCGACAACTGCAGGCTTCGATGTGAAGTTCAACTGGGGTACCCCAACAAACGCACGTCGTGTCTCGACTATTGCACTTGCTAAGGCAGCACTTGCTAAGGCAGGTATCAACCTCATCGCTCCAGGAAATGCGAACTGGAACGCCGAGCCGATCGTCTCTTCAGAATATGACGGACAGATGTTTGCATGGGTGAAGACAGCTGTCACTCAGGCCATTGGCTGCGATGGTTATCTCTTCGAGAAAAACCTCACTGGTTATAACGCAGATTCAGTTATCGAACCGCTCTGTACACCATTGGTTGCAGAACCGCAAGAAAACTCTCTCGTTATCAAGAACCTCACTGCAATCGAGAAGAAGATGCATGATGATGCCTTCGGTCTATCCGTAGCTCGACATGCAAACGTGGTCGGTGTCAATGAAGACCTTGACGGTATCCGTCTTGGCTTCTACCCACAGATCACTTGGAACTTCTGGGAGTGGAAGTTCACCAAGTAAAAACTAATCGAGGCTGAGATAGCCTTGATGTGGAGGTGGCC
>JBEAMN010000070.1:0-3397 GCA_041165945.1 Actinomycetota bacterium | reverse complement strand
CTTCAGTGAAGATTCCATATCTTTGACGGTGATGCCACCATGAAAAAATCCAGTTATGTGAGTCATGAGGTCCTCGGATTGATGAATTCTCGGATGTGATTGGCGATATCTTGCATTGCCGTTCGCGCTTCTGGCAAGAAGCCCTGCATGAGCGCAAAGCCATGAATGAGCGTGTCGTATCTTTTGAGCACGCTTGTCACTCCAGCATCGTGGAGTCTTTGGGCAAATATCTCGCCTTCATCTCGCAGTGGGTCAAGCTCAGCAGTCAGGGTAAAAGTAGGTGGAAGATTTCTTAGATCAAGTGAAGCCATCGGGCGAAAATATGGATTATCTAAATCATCCTCCGATGCCATGTACTGATCCCAGTACCATTTCATTCCTTGAGTTGTTAGTGAGTAGCCAACCGCATTATCAATCATGGATGGATAATCAAACTTGTAATCTACTGCGGGATAGATCAATATTTGAAAGGCGATTTTTGGGCCATTAACATCACGAGCCTTGAGTGCAACGCCTGCAGCCAGATTACCTCCGGCGCTATCGCCAGCAACTCCAATTTCTTCACGGTTGATATTCAGTGATTCTGCATGTGCAAATACCCACTCTAAGGTTGCATAGCAATCGTCAAATGGAATTGGGAATTTATGTTCGGGAGCCTTCTGATAGTTGACGGCAACTACTACAGCCCTGGCATCGTGGGCAATTTGTTGATGTTGCACGCCATTGATTTCGATATTTCCTGCTACCCAACCACCGCCATGGAAAAAGACTACGGCGGGAAAGGGGCCAACCCCATCAGGGGTGTATATCTTCAATGGCAACTCTGCCGTGGGTCCAGAGAAGTACCGATATTCGATTTTTCCCACCGCATCTGCACTCCCCAGGTATTCCGGCTGCCACTTTGTTGACGCAACTGCACGTACCTCTGCTGGAGTGGACTCCCACTGAGGTTTGGCAGGATTTTTCGCCAACATATCTTGAAACTCTTTAATCTTTGGATGCAGCATGACTACTCCCCTCGAAGTAACTGTTCAATCCGTTGCCAGGTTTTTTCATTACTGGTCTTAGAGATAAGTTGCTGTGCAAGTTCCGTGATTTCTTGCGAGCTTTGGCCAACCATGCTCATCCACTTCTGTTCCCGCCAGGTTCGCTCCTGCGCATCGAAGAGCGCAAGTCCAGGTGCTTTCTCTACAAAGCGTTCAAATCTTCCCTTTTTGGTTTCACCCGTGATGAGCGCACATCCCAATGGCACATCTCCGCCTAGAGCGGTGACCAATGGTTCGATCGCAGGTGCTGGCGCAAGTTGCATTGGATCTTGAGAGGCCCATACCGCTGCACAATTTAATTGGAGGTTCCACCAGCGCTCTTTTGCTGGATCATTGAGAATTGGGAAAACTCCACTATTTACTGTCACGGAAAGGTTTATCAATGGCGACTGATGCTCGCGAGCGATTTCTGCCACTCCTAGTAGAGCGGCGTGAATAAAACCCGTTGCCGGAAAGGAACGGACGAGCACGGTCGAGATGCCATCTTTTATTAGAGAACCATCAGTGAGGGTTCCGGCGAGGTCAAAGACTTCAATTAATCCTCGATCGCCCTCCCATAGATTTGTTATCGCCGGCATCTCTTCGTATGCGCCAAGCGCTGCTGCTGTACCTAGCGCTGCAGCTGCCGCTCGATTAAATCGGGGAGTTCCTTGAAGCTCCCGGGATACTTGACCGATACCTCCCATATTCGTCCCTGCCAAGTGAAAGGCGCGCATTGCAGCTCTAGGATCGAGTCCAATTCCTGCTGCAGTTGCGCTTACCGCACCAAAAGTTCCTGCAGTCGCCGTGATGTGCCAATGTTTCCGATGGCTGGGGCCAAAAAAATGAGCCATTGAAGCGCTAGCGCGCATACCAGCGAGAGTTGATACGAGAAAATTCTTTCGATAGTCAGGGAACTCGATTGCTGTTGCAAAACTTGCTGCAAAGACCACAGATCCTGGATGGTTTATCGCTGACCAATCCAAGTCATCTTTATCTTCATAGGCAGATTGGCTCGCAAGGCGAGTTGCTAGCCCGATTAATCCATCGTTTTTTAGTAGAGAGCCGCTTTTATTTAACGAATTGGCGCTTACAACACAGATCATGAAATCCGCCAGGAGTACCTCAAGTCTTTTCAGTAATTCAGGCGAGCTATGGATGGTTGAGAGATCGCAGAGTTCGGTAACTAGACGTTTAGCAAGCTCCCCCTTATTGGACACTCACAACACCACCTTGGCTACTAGCCCGCGCGGTAAATTTGGTAGCAATCACTGATTCTCTCGCTTCATTTCCATTGAGAACTTCCAAAATCAAGTGAGCAGCCTCGCTGCCGATCGCCTCTGGATCGCGATACACCGAGGAAATGTCGGTAGCGAAAACATCAAAGAGTGGCCACTCATCGAGGGCAACCAGGGCGACATCTCTGCCAATCTCGAGTTTCATCTCATTGAATGCTCGAACCACGCCGGCAGTTGAACCAATTCCCCCCGCAACGAAGGCAGTGGGTCGTGGATTTTTCAATAAGAAATGGCGCGCATGAATCAAGCCATATTCGGCATCAAAACCGCCAAGTGCAATCAATTTTTCCGGAAGTGGAATACCTGCCTCTCCAAATGCCTCGCTAAAACCTTTGATCCGATTTCTGGTTGTATATACATTTGCTGCACCTGAGATGAATGCGATATCTCGATGCCCCAAATCCAATAAATGCTTAGTTGCCGCTTTCACACCTATTGCATGGTCGGTGATCACTGCGCTGGCATTTAAACCTTTTACATCTCGATCCAAAAGCACCAATGGAGCACGGAGTGAAAGTATGGTCTTCTTGACGTATGGAGAATCCTCGGCAACCAATGATGCGATTACTCCATCAACTCTTCTCCTCCGTAACAATGCAAAATTTTTGGATTCGGTCTCGACACTTCCATCGGAATTCATCAAGATGAGTGAGTAACCATTGCGACGTAGTTCTTGCTCACATGCCCGAGCAACCACAGCAAAAAGTGGATTGGCAATATCTCGAATAATGAATCCGATAGTTCGAGTGGCGCCACTTCGAAGAGATTGCGCAAGCAGATCTGGTTCGTAACCAAGAGCTTGCGCTGCTTCCTCTACTTTTGCACGCATGCTCGCTGATACATCTGGGTGGCCAGAGAGGACGCGACTGACGCTCGATAGAGCGACCCCTGCGCGCGCTGCTACATCACGGATGGTTACTGGACCTTCCATTGCTCCTCACCCCTTGACACTCTCCCGCTATCTCTATAGGTTCCACGATGGAATCGTTACCAGAATCTAACTCAAAGTTCTGGAAATTACGAGAGGGAACTTTTAATCATCATGGATCTGACAATCACGGCAATCGAAACTGA
>JBEAMN010000069.1:0-7811 GCA_041165945.1 Actinomycetota bacterium | reverse complement strand
TGATTCCCGCATAATCCATATTTCGATTTATAGCGACTCGTGCTCCGACCACGGCAAAAGCAAATGTCGCTACGAGGTCTAAGGTGAACACCAGAGAGCCCATGAATGGAATAATACCAATATGAACAGGGAGATTGCGGCGACATCTAGTGAGTCAATCGATAATTTGATTCTTCTAGAGATTGGCGGTGTTCTACTACTTCTTGGAATAGTCGCATTTGTTGCGGCAAAGATTGCACTATCGTCAGTTCCGCTTTTTCTATTGATTGGATTATTTTTTGGAACGGGCGGTCTCGTGCCGCTAAATCTGTCGAATGATTTCCTCAATATTGGTGCTCAAATGGGAGCCATTCTCCTCTTGTTATTAATGGGTTTGGAATACTCGGCTCGAGAACTCGGGCAATCCTTTCGCTCATCGAAAAGTGTGATCCTTCTTGATGTATTAATCAACGGGCTGCCTGGAGTCTTAGTTGCGGTGCTTGCAGGTTGGGGGGTCAAAGGAGCGCTCCTATTGGGAGGTATCACTTACGTCTCCTCCTCAGGTATCGCCTCCGAATTGATTCGTGAGTCTGGTTGGTCCAAATCGCAAGTAGCCAAGAGAACAATCATGGTGTTGATCAGCGAAGATTTGATGTTGGCTCCTTATTTGCCTTTAATCACATCGACGATGTTAGGTGTAGGCCTACTTAGTGGGGTCATTTCTGTTTCGATTGCTCTTCTCATCACTGGCTTTGTCCTGTTGATTGGTGTTAAACGGGAGTACTTGTTCTCCCAGATTTTCCGCAAATTCCCCGCTGGTTCTCTTCTGCTTACGGTGTTTGGCTTGGCGCTGGTGGCAGCAGGTGCAGCTGGTCTTGCAGGATTCTCTGGAGCAATCGCAGCTTTCCTTGTTGGATTACTACTTACCGGCGAGGTGGCCAGCGCAATCCGCACACGCCTTTCACCTCTGCGCGATTTCTTTGCTGCCATTTTCTTCATTTTCTTCGGGTTATCAGTTGACCCAGCTCGCATCCTTGATGTACTGGGATTGGTGGTCGTATTAACAATCATAGGAATCTTTGGAAAGATTGTTATCGGTTGGTGGACTGCACGTGATTTACAGGATCCCATGAGTTGGCGAAGGGTTGGCATTTTTCTTATCCCACGTGGAGAGTTTTCCGTAATTATTGCTGGCTTCTCGACAACTCTAAATTTCAGTGAAAATCTAAAGGCTCTGACGATTGCATATGTGATTGCAACTACGCTATCGGCCTCACTTTTACTCCGATTTTTCAGAAGTGGTTTTGAAAAGAGTCGCTAACCCCAATGCTCTTTTACTTTACCTTTAAGGAATTCCGCGCTTTCATGCATTTGCTCCATGCCATCGATGCCATCTTCGATGCTAATCCAGCCATCAAACCCAACGTTTTTTAACGTTGAAAAAATTGCATCATAATCATTAAGGCCCTTACCTATAACGCCATGTTTAAAGAATGAGACGTAGCCTGCACTTCCACCCTCTTCACGTCTAAGGTCTTCGATTGTGCCATTCGCTAGGTATCGATCACTAGCATGCATAGTCACCACTCGATGTTTTACTTTTTCAAGCAACTCCAGTGGCTCCTCACCAGCAGCGATTGCATTGCTCGGATCGAAGTTCACACCAAACCACGGCGAATCGATCCGATTTACTAATTCAACAAAAACATCCATCATCTGTGCGAACTCTGGCTCAGTCCAGAAATCGTCTTTGTAATGATTCTCCAAAATCAACGTTATCCCAAGGCGCTGCGCTTCAGGTAGGCAAGCCTCGATTGAATCGACGACATAACCCAACCCTTCCTCACGTGTGATGGTTTTACGTCGTTGCCCTGAAAGCACTCGACAGTATTGAGCACCCAGTTCAGCGCTCATCCGAATTGAAGCAATCTCCTTCTCAACCTCGCGCGCTCGCCCTACAGGATCTGGGATAGTGAAATCTGGAGAAGCGCACATCATCGGAATCACCATTCCAGTTCCTTCAACCGCTTTGCGAATCTTCGGCCAATTACTGGGATCTTTTACATCGGCAAAATCGTTGTAGAACTCCAACCCATCAATCTCAAGTTCAGTCGCCAAGTCAATCCAGGTGTAGATACTCATCTCACCTGAGACAAGTTGTTTAATAAATCCTTTTGGGAAGGCGGCAATCTTGGGCATCTACAATTTCTCCGGATTTCTTCCGATAATCGAGAACTGCTCTAGCTCCACGACAGAGCCAGTAAAAGGGTATGACTCATCGCTCAACCAATAAATAGCTGCATGCGCCAAGTTCTCGGGGGTTGACATTGCTCCTAGTGGAATCGCGTTTCGATCCAAGTTCTTATGCCAACCCACTTCTAGACCACGGGCAACTTGATCGCGATCCTCACGCTCAGTGAGAATCCATCCTGGGTTAATCAGATTAATTCGCACTCCTGTAACACCAAGAGCATTTGCAAGATTCCGAGTCATCGTTTGCAGGGCACCTTTGCTCATACTGTAAGCAAGAAGAGTCGACTCTCCGGCATAAGCGTTGATTGAACCGATGTTAAGCACGCTTCCTCTGGTCTTGGCCAAATGGGGATGGGCAGCCTGGATTAAGAAGAGTGGGGCTTTGGTGTTGACTGCAATCGTATGGTCAAAGCCTTCAGGGGTGATGGCCTTGAGATTCGAGCGTTCGATGATGGCCGCGTTATTGACTAATCCATCAATCTTGCCAAATGCGGCGAGCGCCGCAGAGACGATAACCTCTGGTGCACTGCCGTGAGCTAAATCTGCGATACACAAAGAGGCGTTAGGGCCTAACGAAGTAACTAGCGCTCGCCCCTCGCTCTCATTTATTCCATGTACGAGAACCTGACCACCTTCGTGGATGATGGCACGTGCGATGGCTGCACCAATACCCGAGGTGCCACCGGTGACGATGATGGATTTACCTTCAAGGCGCTTACTCATGGGGTAAGCACCGCTTTCAAAATCTTCCCTGAGTGCATCGCTTCAAATGCCTCTTCCCATTTTTCTAGTGGATAAATTCCTCCAAGCACAGGAGTGATATCCAATTGACCTGTGCTCATCATCCGAAGTACCCGCTCCCACATTGGCCAGTTATGGCTAAAGCTTCCTTGCAAGGTGACATTCTTTTGCACCAACTGGTCGAGCGAAAAATCTAAAGGCTGTGGCCCCCAGCCCACCTTTGCAATCCAACCAGCCGGTCGAACAAGATCGAGGGCAATCTTTAACGTTGCAGAAATACCAGCAGAATCAACGACACCATCAGCGCCTAACCCATCAACGGCGGTGGCCCAACTCTTTGCATCACCAATGATTACTTCACAACCATATCTCTCTGCCGCTTTGAGTCGTTCCCGATCGCGTTCGAGTCCTACAACAGCAACTTCAGCGCCAGCGAGTTTGGCCATTGCTCCACAAAGGACGCCAATTGGACCTGGGCCAAGCACAACGACTCGATCGCCAGGCTTTATATATCCAGGGGAAATTACAGCGCTATAGGCAACCGAGCATGGTTCGGTGAGCGCGGCATGCTCAAAGGGGACATTCTCAGGAATCTCATGTAAGCAACGTGCCGGAACCTTCACAAACTTGGTCATCGCACCGTTGACTCCGTAACCAAAGCCTTTCCGAGAGGGATCCAAGTTATAGCGGCCAATTCTCGTCATCGGAGAGTTGTGATCGATTATTGCTGCAGTCTCACTCACTACTCGATCGCCAAGCTTCCAACTCAGAACGCTTGCACCAACTTCGACAATCCTTCCGCCAAACTCGTGACCCAAGACAACTGGGTAATTAACAGGCCAACTATGGGAAGCGGTCCATTGATGAAGATCGCTCCCGCAGACGCTTACCGCGGCAACTTCGACCAGAACATCATCAGATCCGATAGTTGGTTTGGCAACCTCTCGAAGTTCCACGCTATGGGGTTCAATGCCAAAGTTCACTACCCCTACGTTACCCATTCTTTCTCTCCCCTTTCACTGGCACATCACCATAGGCATGAACGCGATCGCATATCTTTCGTAATACATCCTCAACATTACCCGCGCCTCGACTAAATGAATCTGCATCGATAGCAAGTGGCGCACCAATGACAACAAGGGGCGCACCATATTCAGGTGACTTGATTGCTTGCTCCAAACTCAATCCACCAACTGCCTGGACTGGTACAGATACTGCATCAACAACTTCACGTAATTGATCAAGCGGATTAGGAGCGCGCTCGCCTCGTGCGGCAATTCCGCGACGTTCGTCGTAACCAATGTGATGGATAACCATTTCGCACCCGAGTTCTTCTAATTCTCGTGCGCCGAGAATCATGTCTGGGCATCCCAGGTTGTCTCCCATCACGACTGCACCAAAATCCTTACCTGCTTGGACTACACATTTAATTGTCTCGGGATGGGCGCGCGCCATCACCACAACATGTGTTGCTCCTGCCTTTGCCATCATCTCTGCTTCGAGATAGCCACCATCCATCGTTTTGAGATCGGCAACAATCGGCGTATTAGGAAACTCTTTCCGTAGCGCCTTCACACCATGAAGACCCTCGGCGAGGATGAATGGGGTTCCCGCTTCCAGCCAATCGACACCCGCGCGCATCGCCGTGTGCGCCATCTCCATCGCCTCGTGGATATCTGTCAGATCGAGGGAAACTTGAACGATTGGCCGCATGCTTTAACCCTACTACTGCCCGCTACTTACTTTCCAGATGCTCCAAATCAGCGAGCAGATCAAGCCATTCTAGTTCCAGCTTCTCTTTCTCACCCTTTAACTGCTCAATCTCAGTATGAATCTGTGCAAGTCGCGCATAATCCGTAGTTGTTTCCGCTAACTCTCTCTCAAGCTTCTGTAACTGCTCATCTCGTCGCGAAACCGATCTTTCAATCCGTTCAATATTCTTCTTCAGTTCACGTCGATCAACTTTGGTTGGTTCCGTTTTATCATCAAGAGTTCGCACCCCATCGTTATGAGCCATATTTCGAATCTCAAAGTACTGATCTAAACCACGCGGCAAATCCCGAAGTTGGCCATCACCAACGAAACCAAGAGTTATATCGCAGACCCGCTCGAGAAAATAGCGATCGTGTGAGACGACGATAATGGTTCCTGCAAAACCATCGAGTAGATCTTCGAGGGAAGCAAGAGTCTCTACATCAAAATCATTTGTGGGTTCGTCAAGAAAGAGCACGTTAGGCCCCTCCATGAGAAGGCGAGTCAACTGGAGACGCCTCCGCTCTCCCCCCGAAAGATCACGGACTGGGGTCCACTGCGCATCTTTCCCAAATCCCAATCGCTCGCAGAGTTGTGAAGCAGATAGTTCCCGACCTTTTCCAAGATCTACGCTCTTGGCTACCTCCTCTACCGCCTCAAGGACTCGCCATTGTGGATTTAATTCATCGAGATGTTGGGTGAGGAATGCAAGTTTTACTGTCTGGCCAGTTTGCATATGGCCAGCCAGAGGTTTTAAGCGTCCAGAGAGCAGATGGAGAAAAGATGTCTTGCCCGCACCATTTGCGCCAACAATTGCATAACGCGCTCCAGGCGCGAAGTTCACATTGATATGTTCGGCCAGAACTTTTCCTGTAACGCCAAGAGTCAGGTCATGTAACTCGAATACCCGCTTTCCCAATCGATTGGTAGCGAAGTTAAGGAGTTCGACTGAATCGCGAGGAGGAGGCTCTGCACTGATGAGTTGGTTGGCGGCATCGACGCGGAACTTCGGTTTGGTGGTCCGCGCTGGCGCTCCCCTGCGCAGCCATGCCAACTCTTTTTTTATTAGATTGTTACGACGGGTTGTCTCTACATCTGCTTGTCGAATTCGCTCGGCTTTTGCTAAGACGAAGGCGGAATATCCACCTTCATACTCTTCCACTCCACCACCGACAACTTCCCAAGTTTTCTCGCTCACTTCATCGAGGAACCATCTATCGTGGGTGATCACGACAACTGCAATTCGCTTTTCACGCTTGAGATAGTTTGCTAACCAGTTCACACCTTCGACATCAAGATGATTGGTAGGTTCGTCAAGACAGATCACATCATGATTTCCCACCAATAACTTTGCGAGTGAGACTCGTCTTCGCTCACCACCAGATAGACCTTCAATAGGACGATTGACCTCTTCTGATTTATGCGAACCAAATAACCCTTCGAGGACCTCACGTGCTCTGGGGTCACTAGCCCAGGAGTGCGTTGCGCTCTCGCCAAATATTGCGCTAACGATTGTCGCTCCGGGTTCAAAAGTATCGACTTGCGCTAGGTACCCAAGCGAGAGCCCATTTAAGAATGAGACCCGCCCCGCATCTGGCGCTTCAGCGCCGACAAGAATTCGAAGGAGCGTGCTCTTGCCGCCGCCATTCCTGCCCACAATGCCAATCCGCTCACCACGCAAGACGCCCAATGAGACATCCTTGAGGACATCACCTTTGCCGTAATTCTTCGCGATATTTTCAGCGCTAATCAGACCGTGTGCGCTATTCATAGGCCTCTATCATACGATGTCCCTCATGCTCACGCTCCTTGTCACTCTGGTAATCCTTAATTACTTTGTTGAATCTCTGATAAAGATCCTCAATTTTCGAGAGAGCAAGAAGCCGCTCCACCCCACGTTGGCTAATCTCTATAGCGAGAGTGAATATCGACGATCGCTGGAGTATTCGCAGGCGAATTTCTCACTGGCAATTATCAGCTCTACTTATTCGCTTATCATCATGGTGGTTGCGCTGGTTTCGGGAGTCTTTGGCTCTATTGATCGATACGTTCGCGATCAGGTGCAATCTGAGATTCTTGTTGCGCTCGCCTTCTTTGCCATTATCGGTCTAGCTTCTGACCTTCTGGATCTTCCGTTTGATATCTATGGAACATTTGTTGTGGAGGCAAAATTTGGATTTAACAAAACCACGCCTATGACATTCTTGCTCGACAAAATAAAAGGTTATCTACTTGCCGGACTCATTGGGGGTGGGCTACTTGCTCTCATCGTCTTTATATATCAAGAGACTGGTAGCGCGTTCTGGGTCCTAGGTTGGCTCTTGCTAGCAGCATTTTCATTGGTGATGTTCATGTTCGGGACCACTCTGATTTTGCCCCTCTTTAATAAGCTCAAACCCCTTGAAGAAGGGGAACTTAAAGAGGAAATCTTGAATTACTGCGCTCAAGAGGGTTATTCGATTGGCAGACTCTTTGTGATGGATGCTTCTAAACGCTCTAGTAAGGCAAATGCATTCTTTGCTGGTTTGGGAAAGAGCAAAACAATTGTTCTCTTTGATACCTTGATTGAAAAGCTGAGTACCAGAGAGATTATGGCTGTTCTGGCCCATGAGATCGGCCATTACAAGAGAAAACATACCCTTTTCGGTTTCGCGTTATCCCTTGGGCAATCATTTGTGATTTTTGCTGTGTTGGGTTGGGCGCTGCGCTTCTCCGAATTGTCGACTGCGCTTGGCTCAGAGATTCAAAGTTTCCATCTCTCGATTTTGGCATTCTTCATCATTTTTAGCCCGCTCTCCTTTGCCTTGGATTTAATAACCAACAGCATCTCGCGTCGTAATGAATATGATGCCGATCAATTTGCTAAGCGAACCTATGATGGAGAGCCACTTAAAAGTGGGTTAATCAAAATTGCTACTGATAGTTTGGCAAACCTTTCACCACACCCACTAGCGGTGAAGATCTACGCAACGCATCCACCGCTCTTGCAGCGCCTTACTGCTCTCAACTAAATCATTCGAGCGACTTGCTCAACACATCAATCGAGATTTCTGGGTAGTCACGGTGCTCTAACAGTGCATACCCTC
>JBEAMN010000068.1:0-8765 GCA_041165945.1 Actinomycetota bacterium | reverse complement strand
ATGTGGAACTGGTGTATTTCTATCCTAGGAACTGGAGCAGAGCTTGTACTCTTCGATGGTTCACCAAATTATCCTGATGTGCTTCGACTCTTTCATTTTGCTAGCGCCCAAAAACTTACTCACTTAGGTTTATCTGCTCGACTATTGGATGTTATTAAAGAATCTGGACGCTCGATTCGAGAGGTGGGCGATCTTTCTGAGCTTCGCACAATCATGGTCACAGGTTCACCTTTATCGGCGAGTACTGCAACCTGGTTAAGTAACGAGTTCGATGGTCAGATATTCATTGCACCATTCTCAGGCGGCACCGATATCGCAGGTAGTTTTACTGGTCCAGACCCACTTCGACCGTATTACGCTGGCGAAATGCAAGGTCCACTGCTTGGTATGGATGTTGATGTCTTTGATGAAATGGGCAATTCGCTCGGCGTGGAACAGATGGGTGAATTGGTGTGCAAGCAACCATTTCCGAGTGTGCCGCTTGGAATATGGGGCGATAGCGAAAACGCCCGATTTCTCTCGACTTACTTTCACACCTGGCCGGGGGTGTGGGTCCATGGTGATCTCACCTCTAAGACGGAGCGGGGCGGAATCATCATTCATGGTCGCTCTGATGCGACGCTCAATATCTCGGGAGTCCGTATCGGTACAAGCGAGATTTATTCTGCACTCGATGGCGTTAATGAGGTGACAGGTGCTCTTGCTATTGCACAGCCATGGGATGGAGATCAACGAATTGTGCTCTTTCTTGTTTCGAGCAACTCATCTGATGGATTTACTGAGGAAATAAAGAAGGTAATTCGCGCCAAAACTTCACCGCGGCACGTACCAGGTGCAATATTTTATGTGAGCGATTTACCTCGTACTTTTAATGGGAAGTTAGCAGAGGTGGCTGTCACAGATCTTGCACACGGAAGGCCAGTGCGCAATATCGCCTCACTGGCTAATCCGGAGACGTTAGATGAGATTGGGATGTACTTTCTTACTTCTTGAGAACGAAAATCGCATCGACCTCTACTGGACTGTTGAGAGGGAGTGATTTCACGCCGATTGCTGTTCGCGTGTGGAGGCCGACCTCTGGCCCAAAGACATCGAGGACAACTTGGCTTGCACCGTGACCAACAAGATGTTGGTCGGAGAAGTCGTCGGCGCTTGCGACATATATACCTAAGCGAGCGACATATTCCACTCTGTCCAGTGAACCAATCGCCTTTTGTACGCTTTCGAGCACATTGATTGCACAGACCCAAGCACACTCCTGTGCAAGTTCCATATTGACTTCACGTCCAACCAAACCAGTTGCAATCATTTGATCGTTACGACGTGCGACCTGACCTGAGACGTAGAAACTGTTGTTGAGTTCGCGTATTGGGGCGAGGGTGATGTTGTAATTTCCATGCGGTTTAGCCGAAAGATTGGCGAGTTTTTGGTCTGCACTCATGTATTCCTCCTGTGGTCCGGGTGAGGATAGCATGGGGGATTATTGGAGGCGCTCGTGATAATCGATGTCCATACCCACACCCCTACCCATCAGCATGAAGTTCCAGAGGAAGAGAAGAAGGTTTTCACTGGATGGCATTCTGGTGGGCCAGTTTCGACGACAAATAGTTGGGTTGATTATCAGAGAGGAATGAAAGCGGCTGACATCTCCATTGTTTTCAATATCCATGTGCCCGATGTTGAGAAGTTCGTGGGGACTGCAGGAGATGCCACCCGGATAAATGATTCAACAGCAGAATTTGTGGATGCGGATAAATCTCGGATCGGGTTTATGTCTGTGGATCCAAATTTGCCGGACTATTTGGATGAATATGAGAGAGCTAAGTCTTTGGGCTTGAAGGGAATCAAACTAGGTGCTAACTACCAGAGATTTGATCCGCTGGGCAAGGATGCCTTCGAACTGTATCGGCGGGCAGATAGAGATGGTCTTCCTATCCTCTTTCATATCGGGGCCTCTCCTATTGCACCAGCCCCGCTGAAGAATGCACATCCGCTCACTATTGATGAAATCGCCATTGCCTTTCCAGATTTGAAAATCATCATGGCTCACATTGGCCATCCTTGGGTACGAGAGACAGTCTCGGTGATCCGTAAGCACCCCAATGTCTATTCGGATGTTTCAGCAATTTACACTCGTCCTTGGATGACCTACGAGGCGCTTGTAATGGCATTCGAGTGGGGTGCGATGCATAAGTTGTTCTTTGGTAGTGATTTTCCGGTGACCACTCCGCAGTATGCAATGGAGCGCCTTCGTGCGGTGAATGATGTGGTGGCAGGGAGTGCAATGCCTAAGATTCCGGCGGAGAAGATTGAAGCAATCATCCACGCTGATGCGCTATCTGCCCTCCACTTAGAAGATCCAAGAAAGCAATCCTGAGTCTATGAATCTCATCAAATGGCTATTTGAGACCAATATTCAATTTGGGAGTAAGTCGATTCCCTTGCGCGAGGTTCTCGGTGGTGCATTAGGAATCACAAGTGCGTACCTGGGTATGAAACGCAAAGTTGCTGCGTGGCCAGTAGGTATCTTCGCTGATGCGATGCTCTTTACTGTTTTCTTAGGAGCAGTATTTGCCTATAGTGATAATGATGCAAACTTCTATGGCCAGGCAAGTCGGAATCTTCTGCTGATTATTGTCAGTATTTATGGTTGGGCGCGATGGGCGCAACATCGTCGAAGTGGCGCAGGTAATCGACCCGCAGTTTCCCCTCGTTGGACTACCACTAAAGAGAAGATGTTTCTCATTCCGGCTGTTGTTCTATTCTTCTTAATCTCCATGCAGATTTTCAAAGCGCTCGGTGAGACAGGAAATTGGTTACTTGTTGATACCTGGATATTTACTGGCACTGCGCTCGCAACTTTTGGTATGAGTCGGGGGTATATCGAGTTTTGGATGGTTTGGGTTGCCGTGGATCTCGTTGGAGTCCCTTTTGCCTTCGCTAATGGTTACTACCCAACGGGCACGCTCTATGCCTTCTATCTTCCCCTTGTTACCTGGGGCTTTATCTCATGGCTGAAAATTTACAAGGTAGAAAAAGGGCTCTAAACTCGTAACGAAGAGTCGCCCGAACCATCGCGGTGTAGCAATACATCGAGGAAAGTCCGGACTTCGCAGAGCGCAGTGGTGGGTAACGCCCACCCCGGGAAACCGGCGGGATAGTGCCACAGAGAACAGACCGCCTATTAGCAATAATAGGTAAGGGTGAAACGGTGGTGTAAGAGACCACCAGTGCAAGAAGTAATTCTTGTAGCTAGGTAAACCCCACTGGGAGCAAGGTCACGCAGATAACGTTTGAGAGCTGCTCGCTCGAGTTATCGGGTAGACCGCATGACGGTGTCAGTAATGACATTGCTAGAGGGATGATGGTTCACGACAGAATCCGGCTTATAGGGCGACTCTTCTCTAAATCACTGATTAGTGACCATTTCCCGTGCGGATATGGTCACTATTCTATTACAGGTTTAATCAAAACCTAGACAAAGTTTGCGATTTGTTGTGGGCAAAAACGTGGTCAAGTGGGCAATAACGTGGGCATAAATTAGAATGAGTTTGTGAAATTTGGAATCCATTCAGAGCAGTATCAGAACAATTACTCAAAAGAAGAAGAGCAAAAATTCACTCAAGTATTCGGCGAATTGACATCTGAGTTTGCTTCAAAAATGGCTGAGGGAATTCAAGCAGGAGATGAGAGCGTTCAGGCTCTAGTGAAGCAACATTACGATTTCATACTTCAATTCTGGACTCCAACGAAAGAGGCCTACAAGTCACTCGCAATGAGTTACATCCTCCCGTCCTCGTATAGAGACCACTACGAGGATATAGCCAAGGGTTTAGGCAAGTTTCATTACGATGCAATTTGTATTTGGGCGGATAAGAATCTGTAAGGCTTTGCCAAACTTTTCCGAACTGTGTGGGCACTTACTTGTGCAATCGGTAGAAATGAGCGAGAATCGAAAGCCTCCGGCGGAAAAGTGTCATTAACCATCTATATTTCGTAATCAGTAATCATTTCGCTGATCTTTAGACCTTGGGGCTTGGGCTTATTCCAAGATCTGCAAACCTGGCAGGTGTTTGTACTTGCATTCGCAATTTGGCTACTTCTTTCCAACCTTGCAGCACATTGGCTAAATAGGTTTGACCAGGGACCTCTTGAATCACTCATGAGTTCTATGACTAGATCTCGTTAGCAATTATGTTTTGCGAGAACTGAAATAACCTAACCTTGTAATGTTTTGGGGGCAATAATGAGGGCAATTGCATTTCCTGAGCGTGACCTCACGCATAACAGCGTCGTCTCCGGCTTACAGAGAGACTCTTCTATTTTCTTCTCTTCTCTATTGCCACTAAGGTATCGATATGTCAGAAAAAAAGGTTATGGGTCCAGCCTCATATTTTCCCTCAATTGAAAAGAAGTATGGGAAGCCAATTGAGTTCTGGATGAAAGAGTTGAAGAAGGTTTCGAAGCTTGCTCATTTGGAACAAGTAGTACATTTGAAAGAGAATTTTGAAATGGGACATGGCCACGCAAATGCATTAGTTGCTTATTTTCGAAGCAAGAATGCGATTTGAAGAGCGATGATCACGGCTTTTCGAATAATTGGTGTGGTGTTGGGAGTTTTTGCGCTCGTCTTTGGGGAGGCTGATGATTCACCGGGGCTTCAAGGAATAGGCTTGCTCTTTATTTCGGCTGTTTTCTTCTCTATTTTCAAAATAGTAAAACGAGATTAAGATAGCTAAGTGCTCAAAATACGTACGAAGGTGGCTTAAGTGATTGTTACTGATATTTCATTCACACCATATACCTATCAAATGCTTAGAAAAATCGGGGATGTGAATCTCCCTGAAGGAGTAAGCGAAGGTATGGAGCTTGCTGTCTTCATACATACCGACGAGGGGATAACTGGTTGCTCTGTTGGTGTAGATAGCGCAACACAGACCCTTCCCAAGCTCGCTGATCTAGTTGTTGGATCTGATCCGCGTTCAGTGCGGAGTATTTGGAATCGAATGACTGCTCGTGCCTTCAAAGCGGGCAATCACGGCCCGATGTCAGCAGGCATCTCTGCAATTGACCGAGCACTCTGGGATTTGCGCGCAAAAATCCACCAAGTTCCACTCTGGAAAGAGTTAGGTGGAAGTGGAAAACCGGTGCGTGCGTACGCGAGCGGATTGGACTCCCCGCTCAGCGACGAAGAACTTTATAAGTTCTATGCCGGAATGGCAGCCAAAGGAGTTACCGCAGGAAAATTGAAAGTGGGTCGTAATCCAGAGGATGATGAGCGACGAATCCGCGTGATGATAGAAGCGCTAAGTTCCCATGGTGGTCGGGCACGCGTAATCATTGATGCCAATGAGTTTTGGACCCCAAAGCAAGCGATTCAAAGAATCGCAAGGCTAGAGAAACATTTTGACTTCCTCTGGGTGGAAGAGCCATCGCCACGAGGTGATTTTGAAGGACTTCGACGTATCTCTGACGCGGTGCGCGCTCCAATCGCAACTGGCGAGAACTTCACCGACCCACAACAATTCGTGCCGCTCTTCAAACATGGGGCAGGGGATGTCATACAAATCGCCTCGCATGTCTCAGGTTTCACCGGCGGTTCAATCGTGGCCGAGATGGCAGCAGCATTTGATCGGCCAGTGGTTACTGGTCCTGACGTCGGAAACAGTTTCGCGCACCTCTCATCTACCTGGAAGCACCATGTCATGATGGAAGTTTTCGAGATGGGCAGAGAGGCAGCACTAGTCAATCCGTTGCAGATTGAGGATGGCTGCATCGTGCTTAATAACACTCCAGGTGCCGGTATCAAATTCGATGAGAAGTATCTGGCGAGCCATGCCCCATCTGCGAAACCGATGAAGATGCTCGGCTCGGTCTACGGACGCGCGGAGGATGCTGGCCTGCTCGGCTAGCCAGCGAGTGATCAATCCGGCCCAACGGAAGAGGGAGCTCGCCGCAATAAAGCGAGCTATTCCGAAGATTGACTCCGCATTCGCTCCAGTAGTGAAGAATCTTGTTCCATCGATATCTGGAAGACTTCAGGAAAAATGTGATGGTTCAATTTGGAATTGGCCGTTGGACAGTGGAGATGTTTCTGATTTTCCAACTAGGGCGCCTTGATGTTTGGCCGGTAGATGACCTAGCGGTACGGAGAGGGTGGGATGTGTTGCACGGCAATACTGAAGCGACAAAAGCCCGAGCGCTCAAAACAGAGGGTGAACAATTTCTAGGAATGAGGAGCGTGATCGCATGGTATTGCTGGCGGGCTTCATAATTGCAGTAGGTATTTTCGCCATTGTTGCTGGAGAGGCCGACGACTCCCCAGGCCTGCAGGGCATAGGTGTGATTCTCATTCTCTCTGTCATTTATCGGATATTCCGAAATAGGCGAAAATCGGAGTAGCGCACCGCCGAGAATCAACGTTGTTTAATCGCCTCAGGTGAATAAGTGACAATTATCTGTGACGATCCCATCCACTCCGATTTTTTCCAACCGTTCCGCTTGAGTGAGTGAGTTGACGACCCAGACGTGGACCTCAATATCTTCCTCATGACATCGATCGACAAATCTCTCTTTGACGATTCCTAAACCTTTGAAATTCTCCGGCACCATCGCTTTCTTAGTACCCCAATACCCATTTCTATTCAGTGATTGACCCAGCATTACTCGTGACACTTCTACAGGCGTGAGGGATGTGTTGAGCCAGGGATATGCAGCTCTTAGCTCTACGACCCGAGAATGTCGGAACGATCCGAAAATCAAGTTGTCGTAATTTCTCCCCTTAAGCCAGCGCAAAACTGCAGGGACCGCCGCATCACTCTTCAGGTCTATCGAGATGTTTACATCAGGATAACTTGCCACCAATTCGTCGAGGGTACCCCAAGGCTCATGAGCGGCTATCTTGTTCGTCGCCTCGTTTAATTGAGCGAAATCTATCTGACTTATTATGAGCTTTTGCTGGGCGACTCGACCAGTATGTGGGTCGTGTGCAAGGACAATTACCCCATCCTTGGTTACTTGAATATCGGTTTCGAAATTGCGAACCCCAATTTTGTGTGCTGCATCAAAAGCAGCAAGGGAATTTTCCGGTCCTGGATTTCCTCGGTGACTCCAAATTTGCATTTACGTAAGGATCAACCACTTATTTTTGACTGCAATAGTCTCAAGCGATTTGCTCGCGTTTATAACCGCAGGTCGTCCGACGGAGGAGAGCATGGGTAGATCGCTGATTGAGTCACTGTAAGCAAATGATTTCTGCAGATCGTAGTTGTAAGTCTGGGCAGCTTCGAGAATCGCATGCATCTTCTTCGTGCCGTGCATAGTTTCAGAGGCGAGAGTACCCGTGTATAGGCCATCCTCCACAGCTCCTCTGGTGCCAAAGGCTCCTCGCATATTTAGTTTCCGCGCGACCGCATCCGCTATTTCTATTGGCGCAGCCGAGACGACCCAGGTGTCATGGCGAAGAGCCTGGTGTTCAGCCACTCGCTCTAGCATTTGGGGAATCGCTTTTCGCGCAATGATCAAATCCACGAGGCGGTCGCACATTCCCTGAAGATGGATCTGGCTGCGACCTTGGACAAATCCGAGGAGTCGTTCCGCAGCAATATTCATCGCATTTGGATTCTCTGTTTTGCTCCGCTTAAACCTGAGATTTTCATAGGCAAATCTGAAGAGTTGCTTCTGCTTCACCATACCCTCTTGCGCAATCCCTCGAACGAAATAGAAAAGTGAGGAGCCATGGATGAGCGTGTTATCTAGATCAAAGAATGCCGCTACTGGTCGTCTTGTTCCCATAGTCATAGTTTCGCAGAAGAGCGCAGAGTAATTGGAATTTACAGGTTAACAAAAGGTTGACATCAGACGACAAAAGATGGTCAGGAATTACCTTCGATGTTACCCAATGCTGAAGTGCAGTAAGTCCATGGGCCTGGACAATTAGAGGTAGTAAGATGGAATAGAGAGGCAATACAGTGAGAATTCTAATTTCAGCTGAGTCGTTTCTGCCACGTTCAAATGGAGTCTCCAATTCCGTTTTACGTGCTGCGCGTTATCTTTCTTCAGCAGGTCACCAAGTACAGATAATTGCGCCTGGATTTGGGCCAAACCAACTTGCGGAAATCGAGATTGTGCGAGTGCCTGCTCTCTCGTTCCAAAAGTTCGCCCAGGTGGATGTGGCTAAAGTGCGTAAAGCGACCCTTGTGGGAATCATGGAGCGATTCCAACCAGACCTCGTCTATTTAGCCTCACCATTCTTTCTTGGAAACCAAGTGCGAAAGGCGGCCAAAATCTGCGGAGTACCGGTGATTGCAAATTTTCAGACCGATGTCGCTGGATTTGTTGGACACTACGGTCTATCGGGGGCGAAAAAGTTGGCAACCAAACAGATTCGCAAGATTCACTCCCGAAGCGATATCACACTTGCTCCCTCCACAGCCTCAATCAAATGGCTTGAGGGAATCGGGGTAACGAACATCATTCGTTGGGGTCGTGGAGTGGATCACTCACAGTTCAATCCAAGCTGGCGCTCTAAAGAGGTTCGCAAATCGTGGGGGGCAGATGGGCAAACATGTGTCATAGGCTTTGTAGGTCGCTTAGCTCCCGAAAAACAAGTTGAGAAGCTTTTAGCAATTTCAGATATTGGACATGTATCAGGACGAAAGATCAAAATAGTAATAGTTGGTGATGGGCCCTCACGTAAACGCATTCAGAAATCGCTTAAGGGAGGATTATTTTTGGGACACCTCTCTGGCGAGGACTTGAGCAGA
>JBEAMN010000067.1:0-2886 GCA_041165945.1 Actinomycetota bacterium | reverse complement strand
ACATGGTGGCCATGAAGAGTGATATGGCAGGAGCGGCTGCAATTCTCGGAGCAATCAAGGCAGCAGCAGAACTTGGAATAGATTGCCGAATCACAGGATTATTGATGTGCGCTGAGAATTTACTCTCGGCCACTTCGCAGCGACCATCTGATGTGATCACCCATTTCGACGGGCAGACAGTCGAGGTTATCGATACTGATGCAGAAGGGCGATTAGTGCTCGCGGACGGCATAGGTTATGCGATGGAAAAGTTAGACCCTGATTATCTCATTGATCTTGCTACATTAACTGGGGCAGCGACTCTTGGATTGAGTAGACATTATGCGGCGATGTACACCCGAGATTTCACTTTAGCTGCAAAGTTCTCTAAAGCAGGTGAGAGTTCGGGAGATCGTGTCTGGCATATGCCCTTAGTCGATGAGTATGCAACGAGCCTTCGATCTCATGTTGCTGATTTCAAAAATATTGCCGAAAAGCCAAGCGTCGGCGCTGGTTCCATCACCGCAGCGCTCTTCCTTGAGAAATTTGTTGATGGTACTAAGAAAACCAAATGGGTCCATTTCGATATTGCAGGGGTGGGTAGGAGTGATTCAGATTCAGGGGAGAACCCGAAAGGCGGGACAGGATTTGGAGTTCGCTTGCTCACCGAATGGTTACAGACCTTATGAGTGAGCAACTCGAGAAAGTCAGGGAATTCATTGAGAGCTTCATTGTTGAAGAGCTCGAAATACAGAGCGCTCGAAGTCGAGGTTCTGAATTAGGAAGCGATGAACCATCTCAAGGAACTGGCGCCTTCTTGCAGATGCTTGCTCGTGCAATTCAGGTTCACAGCGCAGTTGAATTAGGGACTGGAACGGGCGTAGGTACGTTATGGCTCGCAGATGGAATAAAAGAGGGTGGCACGCTTACATCAATTGATGCAGAGGCAGAGCATGTGCATCTAGCTCGACAAGCATGTGATGAGATGGGAATCTCGCCACAGCGGGTTCGATTGATCCATGGTGCGCCATATGAGATCTTGCGAAAACTCACCGATTCGGGTTACGACATGATTGTTGTTCGAGAATATTCGGATGAGAGCGGCAATCTTATTGAGCAAGCTCATCGTGTATTACGAAGCGGCGGTGTCTGTCTCCTGGTACATGCCTTGCATGGTGGCAAAGTCGCAGATTTAGCTCAACGAGATGAGGTCACCGTCGCTCGACGTGAGTTGCTCCGTAATTTGCGCGCAGATCGCGAGCGGTGGACCTGTTCACTTGTGGGTGTGGGAGATGGCCTTTTTATGGCGGTCAAGCGATAACTGGCGATAGGCCGGTTTCTGTCTTAGGTTTAGGGGGAATTTCAGCGCGCTCTCAGGTTTCTTTGGAATTCTGGAGCCATAGTTCAACTTACCAACCAAGGAGAGTTACTAACTATGAGTCAACCAGAGTGGTGGTCACCGGCGGCGCAGTATGCCCATAATCAACGTCCAAACGTGCCTGCAAATTTTTACCTTCCGCAGAGCGCGCAGCCATTTCCTGATCGAGGTGCATCAGGGCAGGGACACCGGGTACACCGGGCACAGGGTGGGCGGGTAAGCGTTGGTCTTGCGGTGGGAATGGCGTTGATTGCAGGGGCGATTGGTGGCATCGCAGGGAATCTTGCAAATGGTTCCGCACTCTTTGATTCACAGGTCAATCTAGTTGCGACCAATAACGCTGTTGAACGCGCCCCAGAATCGGTTGCAGCAATTGCTTCGCGTGTTCTGCCATCGGTGGTTTCGATTTCGACTCGCTCTCGAAGCGGTGCTGGTACTGGCACGGGATTTGTGATTCGTTCAGATGGATACATACTCACCAATAACCATGTAGTAGAAAATGTGGCACGTGGTGGCTCACTGAACGTGTCATTCAACGATGGCAAAGTTGTTCGAGGAAAGATTGTCGGTGTAAATCCTGCATACGATCTTGCAGTAATAAAGGTGACCCGAACGGGAGTGCCCGCGCTCCAATTCGGCAATAGCGATTCGGTCCAAGTCGGCGATTCGGTAATCGCAATTGGATCACCTCTTGGTTTATCAGGGACCGTAACTTCAGGAATCATCAGCGCAAAAAACCGTGCCGTCACTGCAGGCGCAGATCAAGGTGAAAGTTCTTTCATCAATGCGCTGCAGACTGATGCAGCGATCAATCCAGGTAATTCGGGTGGTCCACTCGTAGATCGAACAGGAGCGGTGGTTGGAGTAAATACTGCAATCGCAACTTTGGGTTCTTTTAGTGGACAGACTGGCTCGATAGGGCTGGGTTTTGCCATTCCCATCAATCAGGCGCGACGGACTGCTGAAGAACTCATCAAAACCGGAAAATCTTCATATCCCATTTTGGGCGTCTCGGTTGATACAAATTATGGTGAGAGTGGTGCGCTCATCACCTCGGTCTCTCCAGGAGGCCCTGCCGATGAAGCGGGCATTCAAGAAGGCGACATCATCATTAACCTAGATGGACGTGTAATCACAAACCCAGATGAATTAATCGTTGCAATTCGCAATCGAGCCCCCGGAGACCGAGTTTCCATTACCTTGAAGCGTGAGGAGGTCACCAAGGTAGTAAAGGCAACTTTGGTCGCAGCGCAGCAGTAGCGTTACGATAGTTAAATGCTCGATATCGGTGCCGGCGAACTCCTTGGCTTGGCTCTAGTTGCCTTGGTCTTAGTTGGGCCTTCCAAGCTTCCTACCTTCGCAGCAGACGCTGCGCGATTTCTCCGAAAAGTCCGTGGTTTTGCTCAATCAGCGACGAGCGATCTACGTGAGAACTTAGGTCCAGGATTTGAAGATTTGAGTGTGAGTGACCTCAATCCCAAGAGCTTCATCAGAAAGCAAATGCGCCAGGCCCTTGAGGATGAACCTGC
>JBEAMN010000066.1:0-2581 GCA_041165945.1 Actinomycetota bacterium | reverse complement strand
AAATTTCACGTGCGAATATTTACACTAATAATAGCATACTATAGTAAAGCCAACATCATTTAAAAGTCTAACCCTCTTTAGCTTCGTTGCCTGGTACTCCGCGAACCTAAATCCTACTCTTTGAGTCAACTTCATAAACTTTTCCGAGCATTGAGATATACACTTCGCCTCCCCATCTGATAATTGCTTCGAGCTGAAACTCTAGAACGATAAAATCATCATACTAAAACTATGAACAAATATTTAACTACGTACTCCTCCCCAACCAACCATAACGCATTTGTTAAAACAGTTGTGCACCAAGTGATTGTACATCCTGTGAATACCGACAATTTCTTATTTAAAACAAGAATTTTAATATATGCGACATACTTCAAAGATTCTTTCATCTGTTCATCCTCTAGATGCCTCAAAAACTCTGCTTTCTGATGCTCTGGGAGATTCGTGAATGCGTCCATCGTGTACGATAGGTTTAGAAAGATAGGTTAGGTCGCAATACCAAGGATGAGCTTTGTCGGTAGCTCCGAATTGTGGGGAGACATGGCGTATGCGAGACTTTGCGATATAATTGTCGATTCAAATGGTATGACTTCAACTATCGTTTACGAAAGGCTCACATTATTTCAATAGATGGCATGGCACAACAAATCATGGAAAATAGGACAGACTTGCTGGATTTAATGACGTTGGAGGTATCATAAGCTTTCATCTATCGTTATGAGTGCCATCATTTTCGCCACGTCTCAAGGAACTGGAACGAACGGATGATCTTGGCCTTAGTCTTCCCTACTTGGCGGTGTTTTACGATCGACCAGATATGTTGAGGTATCTACGAAAGAGAGGCTTCAATCTTAAGAAACCTTGTGATCCGATGGGATTTGGTACTCCCATGTTTTACGCTGTCTATTTAGGTCATGAAGTGGGCCATTTAAATGATTATATGAGTAATACTTTCTCTGCCTTTGATAGGAAAAGCGGACCTCATTCCTGTTTTGCATTCGCTAGGAGCATCAGTAAATGATAGCTGTGATACCTTCTCTTCGCAAAGTCCGTTGTATTACGCGATTAGGAAGGACGACAGTGCCGCGTCACGACTCATCCACGAGATACAATCTCGTGAACAACGCGCTCTATCCTTGCTGCTCAAGAACTGTCTCAAATTGCGGAGTCTAAGATTGTTTAGGAGAGCCATCAAGGCCATCAAAGCTCTCCAGCGCTTTGGACGACGAGTGATTTATCAGCAACGGCGACGACGACAGCGGCGTCAATCGGGCAGTGTGAGTGGTACAGCGAGTATAAGTGGCGAAGGCAGCATCGTCAGTGCCAGTGCCAGTGTCAGTGGAAGCGTTAGTGCGAGTTCAGCAAAGGGGACGAACTCACTGGAACGGACGGCCTCGGTCGAGATGGACCAGGAAGATGGGACAGCGGCGGACGACTCCACCCATCACAGCGTGCACAGCGCCCTCTCTTTCGGGAACGCAATGTCCACTGTAAAGATTGTGCCAGCAGTTCCTCCTCACCAACAGATAAAGAAGGAAAAGGCATCTCCTCCGAGGAAGCCTTCCCATACTAACCCTTCCGCCGCCACGTCGCAGCCAATCCCGATCCTTTCCACCGGATCCACTTCCAGCAGTCATCGGAAGGAGAAGAAATCGGACTCCAGAAAACCGAGCTTCGATGACAGTGACGAAGAGAATGAGCATAATTCCCCAACTCCGATGAAGGGGAAGCATTCCCCCGGTAAGGGCACCACAAAAAAGGTGAATGCAAAGATGCACTCTCCCAAGAAGAAGTCTGCAGAAGACGAGGACGACCTCTCATCTGTGGGCTCAGACAACACCTCCAAGTACCTGCGCAGCGAGACTGCATCTTTTCACTCACTGAACAGCGGTCCGTAAATCGTTATGAACTGTTATAACATGTTATATCGCTGTAAGAATGCGTGGAAGTGGTTCTGAGTAGCCACTTAAATCAATGTCAAACAATGCGTGGTCAAATAGTGTGCATCCCTAACATGGAGCGAATGTGCTCAATAAGAAGAAAAGAAATCACTGTGTGCGGACCAAGCCGCCAGTATGCGGGAGTCCATCCCTAAGTGTGTGTGTGTGTGTGTGTGAAGATTTGATAGATTTACCGCTACATCGAACTTAACCCGGATTCTCACCTTGAGAAAGGCGCGTGGACCTTCAGAACGGAAGGTCTTCATAACACAATCCCAAGGAGATGAATATCTCTTCTCACGGTCACTCAGATACCGCGTCTTTATCACATCCACTGAATATCATACAGTATTACAACAAACGGTATGTAGCATTGCAATGCTCACATGGATTGGCGGCGGTAGTAGTGATTAAACCCGCAGACATGGAAGCGTACAAATGGAGCGCGAGGCCATCTTCCATTCCAACGATGTCGACAAGGAGATTGTGCTTGATCGAGTCGTATGAGCCCAACTGAGCAGATGTCAGCACCGCTGCTCTTGCACTGGTTACCATCCAGCCCCTGTACAGACCAGACACACCTTCGGCTTTGAACACCTGATGGAGACCGGAGAAAGTGGATTTGTAGGGTACACTCTCTC
>JBEAMN010000065.1:0-2609 GCA_041165945.1 Actinomycetota bacterium | reverse complement strand
CAACTGCTTCATGTACCTCGCGCGGTGTCATATTGGGAAATACACCAACGACTTCGCCTGTTGCGGGATTGAGTGATTCGAAAGTCTTCATATCTGAGGTCTAAACTTACAGGCATGGCGGAATTGATTCGACCCAGCACGGTTCTGCCCGCTACGCGAACGCCTATCTCCTTTCTCACATCAGATGGTCTGCGCTTAATTGGCGAAGTAGCAGCACCCGTCAATGGCGATCATTCTCGGGGGCTGCTCTGCCTTCATCCCTTGCCGACACATGGCGGAATGATGGATAGCCATATCTATAAGAAAGCTGCGAATCGACTCCCAGAAATGGCGGGAATTACCGTCATTCGCTTCAACACTCGTGGCACAGTAAGTGAGCAAGGCAAGAGCGAAGGCGAATTTGGTAGTGGAATTGCAGAGAAGGAAGATGTAATAGCCGCAATCAATTATTGCTATGAGGAACTCGGTATTAAAAATCTCTGGGTAACTGGTTGGTCATTTGGCACAGATTTAGCTTTGAAATACGCACGCGATACACGAGTCAAAGGACTAATTCTCCTCTCTCCACCTTTGCGTTTTTCTGATCCATCAGACTTAGATTTTTGGGCCGAAGATAAACGTTCGATTGTGGCACTGATTCCAGAATTCGATGATTACCTCCAGCCAGATGCTGCGCGCGAGAGGTTTGCTTCCATTCCGCAGATTCAGCTCATCGAGATTAAAGATGGTAAACACCTCTGGGTTGGCGAGCCTTTTGTTTATAGAGTCTTGAGTGAGATAGTGAAAGTTGTCAGCCCGGATCGGCTTCCTCTTCCAACTGAATACTAAAGTCAGGCGTTATCAGTTTTTGGAAAGACCACTTCATCCATAATCAACAGCACTGCTGCTGCAATCGGAACCGCTAGCAATCCACCAACAAGTCCCAATAAGGAAGTTCCTAGAAGGGCAGCAACGATTGTGACAAGCCCAGGAATGGAGAGAGAACGTTTCATGATTCGTGGCGTGACCACATAGTTTTCGATTTGAACATAGATTGTGTATAGAACGAACGCGAGGAGCGCTTTCGTAGGCGATTGAGTTAATGCAACCAGAATAACGATGCTGGCTCCAATGAAATGACCAATTAATGGAATGAGCGCAACGAAGAGAATGACCATTGCTAGCGCCGCGGCATATGGAAGTTCCAAAACAAGGGATAAGAAGAATACGAAAGTTGCGGCAAGCGCTGCGATCAGGACTTGAGACCCCACGAATGCGCCAACTCGAGAAATGATTGCATCGCCAATTTTTGAAACGCGCTCACGACGTGTAGCGGGCGCAAGTCGATAGAAGATTTTTGTGACATTAGGGAGTGAGGAGAGGAAATACAGAGTTAAAACCATGACGGTGAGAGCAGAGAATGCGCCGGAAAGGACAGTTCTGCCAACCCCAACAACGCCACCGAAAGCCCCAGTAAATAATTGGCCATCGGAAATCAAACTCTGGAATTTAGTTTCTAGAGTATCTATCACGCCGTACTGTTTATTGAGGTCAGCCAACGTCGCGTTATTGCGGAGAGAATCAATGAGTTGTGGTGCACCATCAATCAATTCATTCGCTTGGTTAAAGACAGGCGGGATAACGACCATGACAAAAAGGGAGATAATTAGCAGTGCGCATATAACAACAGCCGTGACCGCAGTACCTCTCTTCAACTTTCGAGCCTGAAGAGCTTCAACAGTTGGATTTAAACCCATAGCTAAGAAGAGAGAGATAATGATTAAGACAAAGACTTGTGATGCCGATTGCAGCGCACGCAAAAATGTGATTGCTACGAGTGCGCCTGAGGCTGCAAGAAAACCGAAGTAGAAAGGGTGCTGCGTGTTAAGTGGAGCACCTTTTGCACCGAAATCCTCTTTGGCTTTTTTCTCCTGCGGTGATTTTGGTGTGACTTTTCTCAAAACTTTGTTGATTCGCGCCATGTATCAAGTGTAAAGCCTGAAAGAATGCGCTGGTGGCGCCACACAACTCCCAACTTCGAATCACTGGTCTTGGTGATGAGATTGCAGCACTTTCAAATTTGCCATGGGAGAAACCATTAGAGGAGTGGCCCGAAGATCCATCTCTTACTGCCCAACGTGGAATCTCGCGACACATTGTCCGCTTGGTGCGATCAACGCCAGAACCTGAGAGCGAGATTTACGCGGTTAAAGAGACGGTAGAAGAGTTTGCGACCCGCGAATACGAAGCCCTTCGGGAGTTGGGCATTCGCGGTGCGCCATCAGTCTCGCAAATCGCGATAGTTAATGGTCGATTAACTCCTGAACACGAGGAACTTCCCTGTGCGATTGTTACTAGATTTCTGCCGTATTCATTGCCGTATCGCGTCGTTCTTAGTGGAGATGTCACCCAACATGAAATAACGAACATGGCTAATGCTCTTGCCTACCTGCTTGTGCGATTACATCTTCTCGGTTTCTGGTGGGGGGATTGTTCGCTTTCAAATACTCTCTTTCGCAGAGATGCGGATGGCTTTGCTGCCTATCTCGTGGATGCCGAGACTGGGGAGTTTCAGAAAAATCTCAGCAATGGACAGAGAGAGCATGATTTAGATATCGCGCGCTTCAATG
>JBEAMN010000064.1:0-5095 GCA_041165945.1 Actinomycetota bacterium | reverse complement strand
TTAAAAGAGAGCCTGGTAGTCGTGATATTCCTGCTTGGGAGCAGATAGGGGAGTACAGCGACATCATTTACCAGCGCGCTGAAGGCATGGCAAAAATCACCATCAATCGACCAGAGGTACGGAACGCATTTCGTCCTGAGACGCTTGCGCAATTGCAAGAGGCATTCAACATTGCACGCGATGATGACAGCGTTGGTGTCATCATCTTCACTGGAGTAGGCAGTGAAGCTTTCTGTTCTGGTGGTGATGTCATGGTCCGCGGTGATGACGGTTATATAGGTAGTGATTCGCTTGGTAAAAAAGGTATCGGTCGCTTAAATGTTCTCGATCTTCAAGTGCAGATTCGGAGGACTCCCAAACCAGTTATCGCAATGGTTGCTGGTTGGGCGATCGGAGGGGGACATGTCCTCCATGTCGTCTGCGACATCACAGTTGCTGCAGAGAATGCAAAATTTGGCCAGACCGGCCCGATGGTTGGTTCATTTGATGGCGGTTACGGCGCTGGTCTGCTTGCTGCACATATTGGTCAGAAAAAAGCGCGCGAGATTTGGTTTATGTGCCGCCAATATGATGCAAACGAAGCTCTTGAAATGGGATTAGTGAACACTGTCGTACCAGTAACCGAGTTAGAAGCAGAGACTGTGTCATGGGCACGTGAGATGTTGCGACACTCACCGCTAGCGCTTCGCTTGCTCAAAGCGGGTTTGAATGCGGCAGATGATGGGTTAGCAGGTGTACAACAACTTGCCGGCGATGCCACGCTCCTCTTTTATTTAACAGAGGAAGGCCAAGAAGGTCGGAACGCTTTCCAAGAGAAGCGTCCACCTAACTTTGGCCAGTTTCCAAAGCGCCCGTAGTTATGCAACCTAGCGATTTGCTCTCCCGAATAAAAGTCATTGGACTTCCAACGCGTACCAACTTTCGCGGCGTGAGTCTTCGAGAAATCGCGCTGATTAAAGGGGAGAAACGATGGAGCGAATTCTCACCTTTTAAGGATTATTCGGTTGAACGAGATGCATTGTGGTTACAGGCAGCGCTTGAATCGGCCGATCACGATTTTCCCAATCCAGTGCGTCAGCGAGTTCGGGTAAACGCGACACTTCCTGAAGTGCCAATTGAGCAAGTTGGCGAGGTGCTCTCTTGGTTCCCTGGTTCAACGACAATCAAAGTCAAAGTTGGCACAGCAATTGACGAGGAACGGATTCGAGAGGTGTTTCGAATAGTTCCAGAGGCACGTTTACGACTTGATGCTAACGGACTGTTTTCGATTCACGAAGCTCAGGAATTTCTTACCTCGCTGTATAACAAGTATGGACATCACATCGAATATGTCGAACAACCCTGTGCATCTCTCGCTGAAAATGAAGCATTAAAAGTGCCGATTCCTCTTGCTATCGATGAGAACCTTCGTCTCGGAGAAGATCTGGGTGAAATCAACAGAATTGCTGACGTAGTAATTGTAAAGGTAGCCCCACTTGGAGGGATGACCCGTGCTCTCAATGTAATTTCAAAGTTAGATAAACCTGTTGTCATTTCTTCAGCACTAGAGAGTAGCGTCGGATTAGCTACGGGAATCGCGCTAGCAGCCCACTTGGCTGATGATGTAATTTGTGGATTGGGAACTGCTGCTCTGCTCGATTCGGATGTGGTTAAGGACCCTCTCCTTCCTCAAAACGGTTTTGTATCTGTTTCAGAGGTTGAGATTGATGATGCTGCTTTAGCACGATTTCAACTTCCGCAAGAGCAGTTGGAGTGGTGGCATAATCGCATTGCTAATGCATACGCGAAGTACTTAGAAAATATCGATCGGGGGGAGTCGCGATGACTGCGTCGAATTACACTCCTTCTCCAGTCTTAGGCGAAGTAATTATCACTCAACTTATCCGCATTGGAGTTACCGATGCAGTGATCTCTCCAGGATCGCGCAACGCTCCTCTGACAATGGCGCTCTGGCGAGCAGCGAGTAGAGGAGAGATTCGGTTACATACTCGGATTGATGAGCGTAGCGCGGCATTTCTTGCACTCGGCATTGCAAAAGCCACTGGTTTGCCTACGCCAGTTATCTGCACCAGCGGTAGCGCCGCAGCAAATTTTTATCCCGCACTCCTAGAAGCTCACCATGGGGGATACCCACTCGTTGCGATTACAGCAGATCGTCCCGCTCGACTTTGGGAGAGTGGTGCAAATCAAACGACTACTCAGGTGGGAATGTTCGCTGGCGCTGGTGTGAAGTCTCTGAATCTTGCGGCGAACGGGTCAGAGATCGGAGAAGTGACGCGATGGTGCGAAGCAATTACAGACGAGATTACGTTGGTAAGACCTGCACACATCAACGTTGAGTTTGAGGAACCACTCATTGGCTCCCTGGACTGGGTTGAAAATATTGATCAAAAGGTTGCCATTCCATCCTCTCCCAAGGTTCACGTTAAGAAATTAGCGAAATACCATCAAAAAGGAGTGATCATCGTCGGCCATGATGCTGGTGGCGTTGAATATGAATCAATCCTGAAATTTTCTCAAGCAACTGGTTGGCCAATCCTCTCGGAGAATCCACTAATGGGTGCTGACCTAATCCCACATGCATCGTTGATACTGGCAGATGGAGAGCGTAGAAAGTCCTTGCAACCTGAGATTGTGATGACAATTGGTCGACTTACTCTCTCTCGTGCAATCAACGCTTTCGTAAATAGCGGCGCGTATCAAGTGGCAGTCGATCCACGAATTGCAGTAGTTGATACCAAACGAAGTGCAGATGAAATTCACTTCGCCTTACCGGAATTAGCGGGGCAGGTAACTCCTGACCCAACCTGGCGCCATCATTTTGAAGAATTCGCTCATAGAATCTCAAAGAAACTCCCTGCGCTACTTACGCAATGGTCGGAAAGCTCAGCGATTAGAACCGTTATCCACGAAATTCCTGACGAATCCACGCTCTTTGTCTCATCTTCGCGACCCATCCGAGATATCGAAGCATTTTCCGTCAATCGCTTGGGAGTTGAAGTATTCGCAAATCGGGGCCTTGCTGGTATCGATGGAAATATTTCGACGGCGATGGGCATTGCCCTTTGCAGAGAGCGTACTTATGCGATTGTCGGTGACCTCGCCTTTTTGCACGATGTCAACGGATTACTTTTGGGTGGAGATGAACAACGGCCAAACCTCACTGTCATCGTAATCTCTAATGATGGTGGTGGAATTTTCTCAACTCTGCCGCAGAGCGATGTCCCAGGTTTCGAAAAGATTTTCGGAACTCCGCATGGAAGAGATATTGTAAAAATCTCAGAGGCATATGGAATTGATGCAATCAGCGTCCGAACGCTTGATGCACTTACCTCTCAACTTGCCAGAGGAACAGATGGAATTCGTGTGATTGTTTGTGAGATGCCTGATCGCCAAAGTAATGCTCAACTACTGAAGAGGATTACTGAGTCTCTAGCGCTTCTCTAATTGGTAGTAATTTAGCTTGGCTCTCACCGAATTCTTTTGCTGGATCTGATCCCTGCACAATGCCGCATCCGGCGAAGAGGCGAATCTCTCGTGGATTCTTCGCCTCTATTTGCGCGCATCTCAGAGCGATTCCAATCTCGCCTTCACCGTTGCTATCTATCCAGCCAACAGGACCTGCATAACGTCCACGTGACATCTCTTCAATCTCTTTGATTGCCTTTTGTGCCGCTGGTCGAGGCGTGCCACACACCGCTGCAGAGGGGTGAAGTTCGCGGACCACTGTGAAGAGGTCGGCTGGTGCAAGTGAATCAGTCAATACTCCAGTGACATCCGTTGCTAGATGCATCACATTCGATAAATGGAGTACGAAAGGCGTTTCGGGAACATTGGTAGAAGAACAGAATGGGGCAAGAGTCTGCGCAACGGAATCCACTGCGTATTCGTGTTCCTCTAGATCCTTCGATGAGCGGGCCAGAGATGCGGCTAGCGCGAGATCGCGTTCATCATTACCAGTTCGTTGGATTGTTCCCGCGAGAATTCTTGAGGTCACTAGACCTTTATTCAATCGCACCAACAGTTCTGGAGTTGCTCCCACAAGGTTATCAATGGAAAAGATCCAAGTAGATCCATATTTCTCACGAAGCTTATGCATTATGTGGCGAGAATCGAAAGGTATATCAGAATGGGCAATCAAATCGCGGGCAAGAACCACTTTCGATATCTCTCCGTTATGGATACGGGCCAGAGCTTTATTGACGTTAGCCTCCCATTGAGAAGCCGAGATTGCCCCACCTACCCAACTGAGATTAAGTGGCGCTTCGATTAACTCTGGTTGTGGGAGAGTAGGTATCTCTTCATCACCTAACCATGTGAGCCAGGTACGACCATTTCTCTGTCCCACTACGATCTTTGGGATGATTGCGATACTCACTTCGTCTGAATCAAATGCGGCCGATAGAAAGAGGATTGGTCCAGTTCCAAATTTTTTTAACTGATCATGAACTCGAAAGTGTGCACACTTCTCTCGCCACCAAAGACGAATCTGTTCAAACCGATCACTTCCGGTTACCTCTAGACGATCGAATTCGCCCCAACCAACAACTCCATCACCACCACGTACCCAGGCAAGAGCAGAGCTATCAGGGAGTATGGAGAGTAGATCCTTGGGTTCACTAATTTCGTGCGAGTGGACCGTTACAGAGTGCGCAGAATTCACGTGCGACGCTTATCCACCACTCGCCAGAGTATTGGCAGGGTCGAGGCTGCGATTGCGAGTTTGATAATTTCGCCGATGATAAATGGTGTGAGCCCTGCATTGATTGTCCATGCCCAGTCTTTTCCCGTTGATTGCTGCAACCAGATTAAACCGGGAATGAATATAAGGAGTTGACCGATAAGCATTGCGACAATTGCTGTGGAGATTTTTTTATCCCACTTCTTCGAGGCAAGAAAACTCAGCGCAACTGTCGCCAAGAACATTCCGATGAGATAACCACCGGTGGGACCAATTAACTTGGCAATGCCATGTCCTTGTTGTGAGAAGACCGGAGCACCTGCAACGCCAAGGGCGATATAGAACGCGAAGGTGCTTGCTCCGAGGGCACGGCCATAACTTGCACCGATGAGAAGCGCACCAAGAGTCTGGCCT
>JBEAMN010000063.1:0-3842 GCA_041165945.1 Actinomycetota bacterium | reverse complement strand
TTCGATGTAGCATCAGGCAAGCGCCTCTAAGTCATCATAAAAAACCCGCCTCTAGTTCACTAGGGGCGGGTTTTTTCTCGCAACAATCGGGTTATTAAGCCCCAAGTTAAGCCATAGCCTTCTTAAGATTCTCATCAATTGCAGCGAGGAACTCTTGGGTATTGAGCCACGGAGCATCTTTGCTGATCAGTAACGCTAGATCCTTGGTCATCTTCCCTTGCTCGACGGTCTGCACACATACCTTCTCAAGCGTGTCAGCAAATTGCGCAAGTCCTGGATTGTTATCAAGTTTTGCGCGATGAGCCAAACCGCGTGTCCATGCAAATATTGATGCGATGGGGTTGGTAGATGTTGCCTTACCTGCTTGGTGATCGCGGTAGTGGCGAGTGACCGTGCCGTGGGCCGCTTCAGATTCGACTGTTTTTCCATCTGGAGTCATCAACACCGATGTCATGAGACCGAGTGATCCATACCCTTGTGCGACAGTATCTGATTGAACATCTCCATCGTAGTTCTTACATGCCCAGACATAACCACCCTCCCATCGAAGCGAGGTTGCCACCATGTCATCAATCAATCGATGGTCATATTCGATACCTGCTGCTTGGAATTGACTCTTAAATTCACTCTCGTAGATTTCAGCAAAAATATCTTTGAAGCGTCCATCGTATGCCTTCAAAATGGTGTTCTTCGTAGATAGATAAACCGGATACTTACGAGCTAAGCCATAGTTCATAGAGGCCCGTGCGAAATCACGGATTGAATCGTCAAGGTTGTACATCGTCATCGCTACACCAGAGCCTGGGAAATCAAAGACATTGAACTCCATTGGCTTAGAGCCATCGGCGGGAGTGAACGTGACCGTCAACTTTCCTGGACCTGGGACTTTGAAGTCAGTCGCACGATATTGGTCACCGAAAGCGTGGCGGCCAATAACAATTGGCTTAGTCCAATGTGGGATGAGGCGTGGCACGTTGCTGATGATGATCGGTTCGCGGAAGATGACGCCACCAAGGATGTTACGAATGGTGCCGTTAGGTGATTTCCACATGCTCTTTAAATTAAATTCTTTGACACGCGCCTCATCTGGCGTAATAGTCGCGCACTTCACGCCGACGCCATGCTTTTTAATTGCATTAGCGCTATCTACAGTGACCTGATCGTCAGTAGCGTCGCGATGTTCGATACCAAGATCGTAGTATTCAAGATTGACATCAAGGTAAGGCAGAATAAGTTGATCTTTGATGAATTGCCAAATAATCCTGGTCATCTCATCACCATCAAGTTCGACTACGGTTCCCGTCACTTTAATTTTTGACATTATCTGATTACCTTCCCTTTTAAAGATTCTTAACATCTGCTTGTTTTGCGCGGACCGCTTCGGCAGCTACTTTCAACTCAGCCAATTCACTATCGGTGAGCTTGGTCTCTACCACGCGCTTGATACCGGTTTTGCCGATCTCAGCTTCGACGCCAAGATAAACACCCGAAATGCCATATTCGCCGTTTACCCATGCACATACCGGCATGATCGCACCCGAATCTTCGATAACTGCCTTCGCCATTCGAGCAGCTGCAGCCGATGGTGCGTAATAGGCAGAACCGGTTTTTAGCAGAGCCACAATTTCGGCGCCGCCATTTCGAGTTTTCACGACTAATTCTTCGATATCGGCTGCAGAGAGTAATTCACTTAACGGTTTCCCATTGACGCGACAACGACTGGGAACAGGAACCATAGTGTCTCCATGCGATCCAAGAGTAAGAGTTTCGACATCGCTTACTTTTACACCGAGTTTTGTTGCGACAAAGTTTGTAAAGCGCGCGGTATCAAGCATTCCTGCTTGGCCCATAACGCGGTTGTAAGGAAACGCAGATGCAATTTGTGCTAACGCTGTCATCTCATCGAGTGGATTGGAGACCACGATAATGACCGCATTAGGGCTATGTTTAGCTACATTCTCCGCAACACCACGAACGATTCCGGCATTGACTCCGATTAAGTCCATTCGACTCATGCCTGGCTTGCGCGGTAAACCCGCGGTAATTACTACGACATCAGAGTTCGCAGTCTTTTCATATCCAGCGCCATCTGGAGTTGTGGTAGCACCAATCATCAGCGTCTCAAATCCTTCGATGGAACGAGATTGATTGATATCAAGGGCTAGACCCTCAGGCTTTCCCTCAACGATGTCGGTAAGGATTACCTCATCAAAAATGTTGTACTCGGCTAAACGAAGTGCGGTTGTTGAACCATAAAAACCAGCTCCGACCACAGTGACACGACCTGCCATGCTTGGGGCTCCAATCTCTCTTGATATCAAGATAACTCTACCGCTGGCGCGAAGTCGCTACGGCAGCACTAATGCCAGCGCCAGCAGCGCCACTGCGAGCGTTGCGAGAGAGGCAACGTCGCTCAGATCGCTCCGCCAGGGCGTCCGTTTGCCCCGTTGAAGATGGGCCAGAAGCGCCATGAGAGCCAGGCCGGCAGCGAGAACCAAGGCGCCTGCGCGAACAGAGAGGAGCACGCTCATTGTGGTTGAGAGCGCCACCAGAATGAGGGCAACTGTGCTCATGTGTGGGATCGCTCCGCCGCCTCAACCACATTGGTCAACAACATCGCGCGGGTCATCGGACCAACTCCACCCGGCATCGGCGCAAAAAAACCCGCACGATTGCGCACATCTGGATGAACATCACCGAGTAATCCAGATTCAGTTCGGGTGATTCCCACATCAAGTACTGCAGCGCCTGCTTTGATATTTTCCGCGGTGATGAAGTGTGCTTTACCTAATGCGGCGATGACAATATCTGCACGTAGCAAATGTGAGTGCAAGTCAACGGTTGCCGAATGGGTAACAGTGACTGTCGCGCTCTCGCGCTTGCGCGATAAGAGCAATCCCAGCGGCCTACCCACTGTAAGTCCGCGTCCGACCACTACAACCTCGGCGCCGTTGAGTCTGACCCGATATCGCTCAAGGAGTTCGACAATTCCACGTGGCGTACAGGGCAGCGGCGCAGGTTGATCAAGAACTAATTTCCCAAGATTGAGCGGATGTAATCCATCTGCATCCTTGGCAGGATCAATCTCTTCGAGTATCGCGTTGGCATCAATCCCTGTAGGTAGCGGTAACTGCACGATGTATCCGGTGCATTCAGCGGCTCCGTTGAGATCTCGTAGCGCAGCGCGAATATCGTTGAAGGTTGCGCTCGCTGGTAGTTCCACTCGAATCGAATGGATACCAACTTCGGCGCAATCCTTATGTTTACCACCTACATATGCATGCGATCCTGGATCATCACCGACAAGTACTGTTCCCAGTCCTGGCTTTGCCTTGAGAGTTTTAACTCGAGCGGCGAGCTCTTCCTTAATTTCGTGGGCAACCTGCTTGCCATCAAGGATTATCGCGCTCATGGCAGAAGTCTAACCGGCTTTTACCTCTCAATTAGGCATGAGCAAAGTGGCGAACGCCGGTGAAATACATGGTTACTCCTGCTTTTTCGACTGCTGCAATCACCTCTTCGTCGCGAACGCTCCCACCTGGTTGCACAATTGCCGTTACGCCGCCATCAATCAAAATTTCTACACCATCAGCAAATGGAAAGAATGCATCGCTTGCTGCATAACTGCCCTTCGCACGTTCACCAGCTCGGGTGATTGCTAACCGCGCTGAATCAACTCGATTGACTTGTCCCATTCCTATACCCACAGCCGCGCCATCTTTGGCTAGCAAGATTGCATTACTCTTCACAGAACGAACGCTCCGCCAGGCAAATTCAAGATCGGCAAGCTCTTGTCCGGAAAGTGCCCTGCCGGCTACCAATTTCCAATTTTCAGCTTTATC